>NZ_KE148634.1:41259-68615 GCF_000410635.1 Comamonas sp. B-9 | reverse complement strand
CGGCAGGTTGACGCTGCTGGGCATCACATAGCCGCGCGGGTTCTCCAGCAGGGCCACCGTGGCGATCGGCTCATCGCAGCGCTCCAGGCTGGCATGCGCGCCCTGGCCGCCAGCCGGCCCGGCCGAGCCGGAGACCTCCGAGCCGCCTTCGCCCAGCTCGGTCTTTTTCTCGCCGCAGCCGGCCAAGGCCAGCGCGATGGCGGCCCAGGCCATGGCGCAGGCCCAGCGCCCGGTTCGGTTGGAAGTCGCAGTCATCGCGTGCATGCGTACCCTTTGCAATCTGTCAGTCAGGCCAGAGCATAGCGCCCCAGAATGACAAAAAAGGCCAAAGCCTGGAGGGCTTTGGCCTTGTGGCGGCGCCGTGCATCAGGCAGGCCCATGCAGCGCGCGGTCCGCTTACTGCGCGCCGGCTGGGTTGCGCAGCTTGATGTGCAACTCGCGCAGCTGCTTTTCGTCCACAGGCGATGGGGCCTGGGTCAGCAGGTCCTGGGCGCGCTGGGTCTTGGGGAAGGCGATCACGTCGCGGATCGACTCGGAGCCGGTCATCAAGGTGATCAGACGGTCCAGACCGAAGGCCAGGCCACCGTGGGGAGGCGCGCCGTACTGCAGCGCATCCAGCAGGTAGCCGAACTTGGCACGTGCATCTTCGGCGCTGATCTTGAGCGCGGTGAACACCTTGGACTGCACATCGGCACGGTGGATACGCACCGAGCCACCGCCCAGTTCCCAACCGTTGAGCACCATGTCGTAGGCCTTGGCGATGCACTTGCCGGGGTCGGTGTCCATCAGGTCCTCATGGCCGTCCTTGGGCGACGTGAAGGGGTGGTGCACGGCGGCCCAGCGGTCGTTTTCCTCGTCGTGTTCGAACATCGGGAAGTCCACCACCCACAGCGGAGCCCAACGGTCTTCAAACAGGCCGGTGCTCTTGCCAAAGGCGCTGTGGCCGATCTTGATGCGCAGCGCGCCGATGGCGTCGTTGACGACCTTTTCCTTGTCAGCGCCAAAGAAGATCAGGTCGCCGTCTTGCGCTTCGGTGCGCTTGAGGATCTCGGCAATCGCGGCGTCATGGATGTTCTTGACGATGGGCGACTGCAGGCCGTCACGGCCCTTGGCCAGCTCGTTGACCTTGATGTAGGCCAGGCCCTTGGCGCCATAGATCTTGACGAAGTCGGTGTAGGCGTCGATGTCGCCACGCGACAGACCGCCCTGCTCGCGCGCACCACCTGGCACACGCAGGCCCACCACGCGGCCGCCCTTCATGTTGGCAGCACCCGAGAACACCTTGAAGTCCACGTCCTTCATCACGTCGGTCAGCTCGGTGAACTCCAGCTTGACGCGCAGGTCAGGCTTGTCCGAACCAAAGCGGAAGGCCGCATCCTGGTAGGTCATGATCGGGAACTCGCCCAGATCCACATTCAGCTGGGTCTGGAACACTTCCTTGATCATGCGCTGGAAAATGGCGCGGATCTCTTCTTCGTTCAGGAACGAGGTTTCGCAGTCGATCTGCGTGAACTCGGGCTGGCGGTCAGCGCGCAGGTCTTCGTCGCGGAAGCACTTGGTGATCTGGTAGTAGCGGTCGTAGCCGGCCACCATCAGCATCTGCTTGTACAGCTGGGGCGACTGGGGCAGCGCGAAGAATTCGCCGTCGTGCACGCGGCTGGGCACCAGGTAATCACGCGCGCCTTCGGGCGTGCTCTTGCCCAGCATCGGCGTTTCGATGTCGATGAAGCCTTCCTTGTCGAGGAAGTTGCGCACCTGGATGGCCGTCTTGTAGCGCAGCATCATGTTGCGCTGCATCGTGGGGCGGCGCAGGTCCAGCACGCGGTTGGTCAGGCGCACGGTCTCCGACAGGTTCTCGTCATCGATCTGGAACGGAGGCGTCACCGAGGCGTTGAGCACGGTCAGCTCGTGGCACAGCACTTCGATCTTGCCGCTCTTGATCGAGTCATTGGTGGTGCCTTCAGGACGGGCACGCACGAGGCCCTTGACCTGCACGCAGAACTCATTGCGCACGTCTTCGGCGACCTTGAACATCTCGGCGCGGTCAGGATCGCAGACCACCTGCACATAGCCTTCGCGGTCACGCAGGTCGATGAAAATCACACCACCGTGGTCACGGCGGCGATTGACCCAGCCGCACAGGCTCACGGTTTCGCCCATCTGGGCTTCGGTCACTTGACCGCAGTATTGGGAACGCATTGCCATAGCCAATCTTCCTGCACCGATGAAGGTGCCTTAGTTCTCAGTTATTTAGACCCCGTGGGGACATCGGGCGCAGCCACGACCCCCATCGAGACGATGTATTTAAGCGCAGCATCCACGCTCATGTTCAATTCAATGCAGTCGCTCTTGCGCACCATCACCAGGTAGCCACCCGTGGGGTTGGGCGTGGTGGGCACGTAGACGCTTACAAACGCGGTATCGGCACTGTCCGGGCTCTGGTGCAGGTGGCTGTCCAGCTCACCGCTGGGCGCGCCGGTCACAAAACCGATGGTCCACATGCCGGGATGGGGCCACTGCACCATGACGGCGGTACGGAAAGCATTGCCGCTCTCGGAAAACAAGGTGTCGGAGACCTGCTTGACGCTCGAGTAGATCGAGCGCACCACCGGAATTCGGCTGACCAGCGCATCGCCCCAGGCCACCAGCTTGCGGCCGACAAAATTGCTGGCAATGCCGCCGACGATCAGCAGGATCGCCAGAGTCAGCACCACGCCGAAACCGGGGATATGGTAGCCCAGGACCTCGTCGGGCTGCCAGTGCTGCGGCAGGATCAGCAAGGTCTGGTCGAGCGTGCCGATGATCCAGTTGAGCACCCAGACCGTGATGACGCCCGGCACGATGACCAGCAACCCGGTCAGCAACCATTTACGCAGGGACGCCATCACCTCGTAGCCCTCAGACCGCCGAGCCGCCGCTGGCAGCCGGTGCAGATGCAGGCGTTGCTGCCGCTGCGGGCGCAGCCGCGTCGGCCGCAGGTGCGCTGGCCGGTGCCGCAGCAGCCGACTTGCCACTGAAATCGGTGGCGTACCAACCCGTTCCCTTGAGCTGGAACCCCGGGGCCGTCAGTTGCTTGGAGAAGCTGGCTTGCTTGCACTCGGGGCAGTCCGTCAGCGGTGCATCCGATATTTTTTGCAAAACATCCTTGGCATAGCCGCAGGCACTGCACTTGTAGGCGTAAATAGGCATCGCGCGTGTAAGAAAACGGAGGGAAACTCTTGATTATAGGCGGGTTGCAAAACCGATCCGGGGCGTAGGCTTAGCACTACGCCCCGCATTCAGCGCTGTTCGCTCAGCGCCCCGCCACCGCTGCGCCGCTGGCGGCGGGCGCGGTATCGGCCACAAAGGCCTGCACGTCCGTCTTCTGGTTGCGGATGGCTTGCGGCGCCAGCGAGCCGACAATCATGCCGGTGAAGGCGGCCAGCACACCAGCGAGCTGGGCCGGGAAGGCAGCGCCCCAGGCCATGTTCAAACCGGCCAGCCAGATGCCGATGCCCAGGAACACCGCCAGCAGCGCGCCCTGGGTGGTCGCGCGCTTCCAGTACAGGCCCATCACCAGCGGCACAAAGGCGCCGACCAGCGGCACCTGGTAGGCGCCCGAGACCAGTTCATAGATGGGGGTGCCCTGCATGCGGATCGAATAGGCCAGCACGCAGGCGCTGAACACCAGCACGCTGATGCGCATGGTCTTGAGGTTTTCGCGGTCGCTCACCCTGGGGCGGAACTGGCGCCAGATGTTCTCGGTAAAGGTCACGCTCGGGGCAAGCAAGGTGGCCGATGCGCAGGACTTGATGGCAGACAGCAGCGCGCCAAAGAACAGCACCTGCATCACAAAAGGCATTTTCTCCATCACCAGGGTGGGCAGCACTTTTTGCGGATCGTCCTTGAGCAAGGCCGAGGTGGCCTCGGGCATGATGATCAGCGCGCTGGCCACCAGGAACATAGGCACAAAGGCGAACAGGATGTAAGCCGAGCCACCAATGATGGTGCCGCGCACGGCCGACTTTTCGGTGTTGGCCGACATCACGCGCTGAAACACGTCCTGCTGCGGGATCGAGCCCAGCATCATGGTGATGGCAGCGGCAAAGAAGAAGACGATGTCATGCCAGCTCGGCTCGGGCCAGAACTGGAACAGATCGCGGCTGGTGGCCAGGTCGATCACCTTGCCGGCGCCGCCGGCCATGTCCGACGCAAAGAAGGCCAGCACCATGAGGCCGACCACCAGGATGATCATCTGCACAAAATCGGTGACTGCCACCGACCACATGCCGCCAAACAAGGTATAGGCCAGGATGGACACCACGCCGATCACCATGCCCATGGGGATGCTGACCGCCCCGCCCGAGAGCAGGTTGAACACCAGGCCCAGCGCGGTGACCTGGGCGGAGACCCAGCCCAGGTAGCTCAGCATGATGATCAGCGAGCAGATGATCTCGACTGCGCTGCCGTAGCGCTTGCGGTAGTAGTCGCTGATGGTCAGCAGGTTCATGCGGTAGAGCTTGGCCGCAAAGAACATGCCCACCAGGATCAGGCACATGCCAGCGCCAAACGGGTCTTCCACCACATTGCGCAGGCCACCCTCGATGAACTTGGCCGGCACACCCAGCACGATCTCGGAGCCAAACCAGGTCGCAAACGTGGTGGTGATGATCATGAACAGCGGCAGATGGCGGCCGGCAACGGCGAAATCGGCGGTGTTCTTGACCCGTTTGGCGGCCCACAGACCCACGCCGATGGTTACAAATAGGTAGGCGATCACCATGTAGAGCAGCACGTTGTCACTCCTGCAAAGCGTAAGGGTTAGGGGTTTAAAAAAGTCGGATGCGGATGAGCACTTGCAGCACCACCAGCCCCAGGACAAAACCAATGCCTCCGCAAATGATGATCTGCAGCAGCTTGTTCGTCAATTTCTGCTGCACCAGCAGCTCCTTGAGCGTCTCGTCGTGGTGGCCGCCGCCGCCATTGCGCGCCAGGTACTGGTGCACCAGGCGGGGCATGTCGGGCAGCAGCTTGGCGTAGCGCGGCGCCTGGGATTTAAGCTCGCGCCACAGGCGCTGGGGGCCCATCTGGTCGAGCATCCATTTCTCGAGGAACGGCTTGGCCGTGCTCCAGAGGTCCAGGTCGGGGTCGAGCTGGCGGCCCAGGCCTTCGATGTTGAGCAGCGTTTTTTGCAGCAGCACCAGCTGAGGCTGGATCTCGACCTGGAAGCGCCGCGAGGTCTGGAACAGGCGCATCAGCACCATGCCCAGCGAAATTTCCTTGAGCGGGCGGTCAAAGTACGGCTCGCAGACCGCGCGGATGGCGGCCTCGAGCTCATCGACCCGGGTGTCAGGTGGCACCCAGCCGCTTTCGATGTGCAGCTCGGCGACGCGCTTGTAGTCGCGGCGGAAAAAGGCGGTGAAGTTCTGCGCCAGGTACTCTTTGTCGAACTCGGTCAAGGTGCCGACAATGCCAAAGTCCAGCGAGATATAGCGGCCAAAGCTCTCGGGCTCCAGGCTGACCTGGATATTGCCGGGGTGCATGTCCGCATGGAAGAAGCCGTCGCGGAACACCTGGGTGAAGAAGATGGTCACGCCATCGCGGGCGAGCTTGGGGATATCGACACCGGCAGCGCGCAGGGTATCGACCTGGTTGATGGGCACGCCATTCATGCGCTCCATCACCATCACCTCCTGGTGGCAGAAATCCCAGAACACCTCGGGGATCAGCACCAGGTCCAGGCCTTCCATGTTGCGGCGCAGCTGGGCAGCGTTCGAGGCCTCGCGCATCAGGTCAAGCTCGTCGTGCAGGTAGGTGTCGAACTCGGCCACCACCTGGCGCGGCTTGAGGCGCTTGCCGTCGGCAGAGAACTTCTCGACCAGCTCGGCCATCGTGCGCATCAGCGCCAGGTCGCTGTCGATCACCGGCAGCATGCCCGGGCGCAGCACCTTGACGGCAACATCGCGCAGCTCGCCCGCACGGGTGCGGATGGTGGCAAAGTGCACCTGGGCAATCGAGGCGCTGGCAATGGGCTTTTCGTCAAAGCTGACAAAGACCTCGGCCAGCGGCTTGCGGAAGGCACGCTCGATGGTCTGCACTGCAATGCGCGGGTCGAACGAGGGCACGCGGTCCTGCAGCAGGGACAACTCTTCGGCGATATCGGGGGGCAGCAGATCGCGCCGGGTCGACAGCACCTGGCCGAACTTGACAAAGATCGGGCCCAGTTGCTCCAGCGCCTCGCGCAGGCGCTGGCCGCGCGGCTCGGTCCATTTGCGGCCTATGCGCAGTACGCGGGTGATGCCCTTGAGCCAGGGGTGGTTGAAGCTCGACAGCACCATGTCGTGCAAGCCATAGCGCCAGACCACCCACAAAATGGTGAAGCCGCGAAAAAAACGTTTCATGTCGTTGTGCGCTCGCTGGCCGGCTCGCTGTCCGCAGCGTAGCCGGGGGGCGTGGGCGGTGCAGGCGGCTGGGCCTGCGCGCCAGAGCGGCCGGCGCCAAAGCGGTCTGCGGTGCGCACGCCCATGCTGACGAACTGGCGCAGCGCAGCCGCTACGCGCTGGCCGAGCTGGGCCAGCCAATGCGCGGGGGTGTCACCCACCAGGCGGGCCAGGTCTTCTTCCACATCCCAGCGCACATGGTCGACCAGCCACTGGATCTCGGCGGCAAACTGCACATCGCCATCGATGCGGATGGCGGGCTTCTCGCCCTGGATGACGCCGCGCGCCAAGGCCAGCGGCGAGTCATCGACCACCTGCACACGCAGATCGGGGGTTTCCTGGGCGCCTGCCAGGTCCAGCAGGCCGGCGGGCGTGATCTTGAGCGCCAGCACAATGCTGCGCCACTGCACCTGAACGACGCGCCCGCTTTGGCGCACCAGGCGCTCCATGGCCGCACTTTCCTGCATCAGCACGTGGTTCAGGAACAGCACCACGCGGTGCTGCACCTCCGACACCAGCCACTGCGGGGGTTGGGCCGACTCCAGAATGCGCGCAAAAATGCCGCCCGGAAAAGAAAAAGGGGACTGTGTTGCCATAGTCCCCAATTATTCCCCAAGTCCGCCGCCTGTCGTCAGCATTAACAGGCAAAGCGGTGGAGTTTTACGGTTTGCTTACTGCAGCGCTTGCAGACCTGCTACGAGCCAACCACTGGTGCCGTCCTTGGGCTTGGTCATGTTCCAGACTTCGCGGAAGGGGCTGGGGCCTGCATGGGCTTCTTCGCGGATCATGCCCGAGAACTCGACGCTGGCCATGTAGGCATTGCCCACATCCTCGATACCCAGCAGCTGGGCTTCGAGCATCACCACATCGGTCTGGTTGGGCTGCACGCCTTCGCGGTGCTGCTCACGGTCCTGCAGCTGGCCCTTGACTTCGCCGAGCATGTCGTCGGTCATCATCGAGCGCAGGGTGTTGATGTCCGAGCGGTCCCAGGCGGACTGCAGGGTCACGAAGTTGCGCTTGGCGGCCTCCAGGAAGCCATTGGTATCAAAACCTTCTGGCACACCCCAGGATTGGGCACCGGCCAGGCCGGAACCGATCATGCTGCCACCAGCGGCGGCGGCAGGCGCAGCGCCCTGCTCCCAGGGGCGGGCCGAGGCGTCGTTACCGACCTTCTCGGGGTTGTACTGCGGAGCCACCGGAGCCGAGACCGGCGCTTGCGGCGCGGCGTTGCCAGCACCTTGGAAGGCGAAGGGCGACTGCGCTGGCTGGGCCGCAGCAGCACCCTTGCGGCGCATCACAAAGCCGACAATGGCCAGCACCGCCATGATGGCCAGGCCGATCAGCAGCATGTTGGCAAAAGCTTCACCAAAGCCCAGCGAGTGGGCGAGCCAAGCCAGACCCAGACCAGCGGCCAGGCCGCCGAGCATCGCGCCCCAAGGCTTCTTGGGCGCCGCAGGGGCGGCATTCGGGGTGGCGGGGCGCTGGGCTTGCGCAGGCGCGGTGGCATTGTTGCCAGGCGCTTGCGCAGGCGTCGCCTGCCGTTGGGTCACATTGCCGGACTGCTGGCCCATGGACTTGCCACCTCCCATGCGCTTGGCATCGGCATCGAGGTGCACAAATGCCAGCAGTACCACCAAGACCACTGACCACAGTTTTGTCATATTTGCTCCGTTTTGTTAGGGCCGGTACGCCTTTGCGCCGGCTATTACATCCACGCCCACTTCTCAGCAACACCGGTCTGTTGTGTTGTATTGCGCTGGGCACTGGGCAGGCGCCTGGCTTTGCGACCGGTATCGCATCTCACTTGTTCAGCATTTGATCCCGACATGCAAGGCGGTAATCCCTGCCGTCATATTGTGGTAATCCACATGGCCAAAGCCTGCTTTTTGCATCATGGCCTTGAGTTCGGCCTGGCCAGGATGCATGCGAATCGATTCGGCCAGGTAGCGGTAGCTGTCGGCATCGCCCGCCACCATCTTCCCTATACGTGGTAGCACCTGGAAGGAATACAAGTCGTAGGCCTTCTCCAGCGGTTTGGCCACCTTAGAAAACTCCAGCACCAGCAGCTTGCCGCGCGGCTTGAGCACGCGGCACATTTCCTTGAGCGCCTGGTCCTTGTTGGTCATGTTGCGCAGGCCAAAGGCCACGCTCACCAGGTCAAAGTACTGGTCGGGGAAAGGCAGGGCCTCGGCATCGCAAACCGTGGTGGGCAGGTTCAGGCCCTTGTCGATCAGGCGGTCGCGGCCCACGCGCAGCATGGCTTCGTTGATATCGGTGTGCACCACCTGGCCACTCTGGCCCACCTTTTTGGCAAAGGCCAGCGACAGATCACCGGTACCGCCCGCGATGTCCAGCACGCGCTGGCCTTCCTTAAGGTTGGCGACCATGACGGTGTAGTGCTTCCAGACCCGGTGCAGGCCACCGGACATCAGGTCGTTCATCACGTCATATTTGCTCGCGACCGAGTCGAACACGCCGCGCACCTTGCGCGCCTTGTCCTTCTCGTCAACCGTCTCAAATCCAAAGTGGGTGGTACTCATGGTGTGAATGCTAGCAAGCTCTGTAACGTCCGACCCCCATACCCCGAATTATTCGAGGGTATGCAGTTCAATGCATAAAACGCCCAAAGCCAATGGTGGCGAATACTCAAAGCTATAAGTTTAATAGCTTTAAATACAAAATTTTTCCGAATGACCGCGTGGCCATTCGGTGATCAGGGCCAGTGCTGGCTCAGTGCTGGTGTCCGCAGGCGCTGCCGGCCTTGCCAGGCATGGGCTGGTCGCGGTCCGCGCCTGCGGCCTGCAGGCGGTTCAGGTAGTCCTGCCAGAGTTCGGTCTGGCGGCTGCCCAGCTCGTAGAGGTACTGCCAGCTGTAGAGGCCGCTTTCATGGCCGTCTGAGAAGACGGGCTTGATGGCATAGTTGCCCACAGGCTCCACCGCGACGATCGTCACATCGCGCTTGCCGGTCTGCAGCACCTCCTGGCCCGGGCCGTGGCCCTGCACTTCGGCGGACGGCGAGTACACGCGCAGCAGCTCGAACGGCAGGCGAAAGGCCGCGCCATCGGCGTATTGCACTTCCAGCACGCGGCTTGCGCCATGCACCGTCAGTGCGGTCGGGGTGGGGGTATCCTGGTTCAAGCCAGCCATGTCAATCCTTTGCAAACCAGGCCAAGCGGCCCGCAGGCCCAAGCCCAGATGAATGCAGGGCGGGCCCTCTGCGCCAGCGCCATGCTATCAAAAACAATAGCAATTATGCCGTACGCAGGCGCTCCAGCGCTGACTGCATGCGCGCTTCGGCCGCTGGCAGTTGCGCGGCCAGCGCCGCTTCGCGCTGCGCATCACGTGGCCGCTGGGCCGCCGCCCAGACGGGCGCGGGGAAATGGCTGTCCTCCGCGAAGCGCGCAATCACATGCCAGTGCAGATGGGGCACCATATTGCCCAGGGCCGCCAGGTTGATCTTGCCCGGTACGGGCTCCAGGGCCCGCAGCGCCAGCTCCACCGCCATCACCGCATCCATGCACCACTGGCGCTCGGACTCGGACAGATCCGAGAGTTCGGCCACATGCGCAGCCCAGACCACGCGGTAAAAGGCAGGAAAGCCGGCCTCGTCGGCATGGATCACGCGCAGCAGCGCGCCACCCCGGGCGCCCTGCCAGACCAGGCGTCCGCCCTCGGTCTGACACAGCGGGCAGTCGGGGTTAGCGTTGGCGTTGGCGTTGGCAGCCGTCATACCAGCACCCGTTCGATGCCGCCCTGGTTGGCACGCTGCACATACTCGGGCATCCAGTTCTCACCCAGGATCTCGCGCGCCATCTCGACCACGATGTAGTCCGCTTCGAGCAGGCCGTTTTGCAGGTCGTCCTGGTAGCGGTTGAGACCCTGCAGGCAGCTCGGGCAGCTGGTCAGAATCTTGACGTTCTCCTTGGCTTCGACCTGGCCGGATTCGCGCAGCTGCGCTTCGCCCTTGCGGATTTCTTCCGTCTTGCGAAAGCGGATCTGGGTCGAGATATCGGGACGGGTCACACCCAGGGTGCCCGATTCGCCGCAGCAGCGCTCGCTCTTCAGCACGTTGTCACCCACCAGGGCCTTGACGGTCTTCATCGGGTCCTGCTGCTTCATCGGCGTGTGGCAGGGGTCGTGGTACAGGTAGGAGCTCTTGCCCTGCAAGGTCACACCCTTTTCAAGCAGGTATTCATGGATGTCGATGATGCGGCAGCCCGGGAAGATCTTGTCGAACTGGTAGCCCTGGAGCTGGTCGTAGCAGGTGCCGCAGCTCACCACCACGGTCTTGATGTCCAGGTAGTTCAAGGTCGTGGCCACGCGGTGGAAGAGCACCCGGTTGTCGGTGATCATCTTCTCGGCCTTGTCGAACTGGCCCGAGCCGCGCTGGGGATAACCGCAGCACAGGTAGCCCGGCGGCAGCACGGTCTGCACACCGGCATGCCAGAGCATGGCCTGTGTGGCCAGGCCGACCTGGCTGAACAGGCGCTCGGAGCCGCAACCGGGGAAATAGAACACCGCCTCGGTCTCGGAGGTGGTGGTCTTCGGGTCCCGGATGATGGGCACGTAGTCCTTGTTCTCGATATCGAGCAGCGCGCGCGCCGTCTGCTTGGGCAGGCCACCGGGCAGCTTCTTGTTGACGAAGTGGATCACCTGCTCCTTGAGCGGCGCCGTGCCCACGCTGGCGGGCGGGTGCGCGGTCTGGCGCTTGCCAAAGCCCTTGAGCACATCGACCGCCAGGCGCTGGGCTTTGAAGCCCACGCCCACCATGGTCTTGCGCAGCAGCTTGATGGTGTCCGGGTTGGTCGCGTTGAGCATGGCCATGGCCACCTTGTTGCCCGGCCGGAAGCTCTTCTTGCCCATCTGGCGCAGCAGGTTGCGCATGTTCATCGTCACATCGCCAAAGTCGATCTTGACCGGGCAAGGCGTGGCGCACTTGTGGCAGACCGTGCAGTGGTCCGACACATCCTCGAACCCCTGCCAGTGGCGGATCGACACGCCCCGGCGCGTCTGCTCTTCATAGAGGAAGGCCTCAACGAGGAGCGAGGTCGCCAGAATCTTGTTGCGGGGCGAATACAGCAGGTTGGCGCGCGGCACATGGGTAGCGCAGACCGGTTTGCACTTGCCGCAGCGCAGGCAGTCCTTGACCGAATCGGCAATCGCGCCGATATGGCTTTGCTGCATGATCAGCGACTCATGCCCCATCAGGCCAAACGATGGCGTGTAGGCATTGGTCAGGTCGGCATACATCAGCGACTTGCGCGATTTGTCGCCCGCATAGGTCTGCTCCAGCAGCAGGCGGCGCTCTTCGGGGCGCAGCAGCTTGCCCTTGTTGAAGTGGCCGTGCGGGTCGATCTTGGCTTTGTACTCGGCAAAGGGGCGCAGCTCGTCGTCGCTCAAAAACTCCAGCTTGGTGATACCGATGCCGTGCTCACCAGAGATCACGCCATCCAGGCTGCGCGCCAGCGCCATGATGCGGGCCACGGCGGCATGCGCGGTGGTCAGCATTTCATAGTCATCGCTGTTGACGGGCAGGTTGGTATGCACATTGCCATCGCCCGCATGCATGTGCAGCGCAACAAACACGCGGCCCTTGAGCACGCGCTGGTGGATGGCCACCACCTCGTCCATGATCGGCTTATAGGCCGAGCCACCAAAGATCGCGGCCAGCGGCGCGCGCAGATCGCTCTTCCAGCTGGCGCGCAGGCTGTGGTCCTGCAGCTGGCGGAACTGCTCGGCCACGCCATCGAGCCAGCCCTGCCAGCGGTTGCGCACCTCGGTAACCAGCACCAGCGCTTGCGCGACCCGGTCTTCCAGCAGCTCGGCCGACGGGATGTCGTTGGCGTCATCCTGCTTGCCCAGTGGCAGTTTGCCCTTGGCAAAAAAGTCGTGCAGCGCGTCGCAGAGCTTGATCTTGTTGTTCAGCGACAGCTCGATGTTGATGCGCTCGATGCCGTCGGTGTACTCGGCCATGCGGGGCAGCGGAATCACCACATCTTCATTGATCTTGAAGGCGTTGGTATGGCGGCTGATGGCGGCGGTGCGCTTGCGGTCCAGCCAGAATTTCTTGCGCGCCTCGGGGCTGATGGCGATAAAGCCTTCGCCGCTGCGCGAGTTGGCAATGCGCACCACTTCGCTGGTCACGCGCGCCACTTCATCGGGGTTGTCGCCGACGATATCGCCAAACAGCACCATCTTGGGCAGGCCGCCGTGCTTCTTGCTCTTGGTCGCATAGCCCACCGCCTTCAGGTAGCGGTCGTCGAGGTGCTCGAGCCCGGCCAGCAGCACGCCGCAGCGCTTTTGCTCGCCAAACATATAGTCCTTGATCTCGACGATCGAGGGCACGGCATCCTTGGCATTGCCAAAGAACTCCAGGCAGACGGTGCGGGTGTGCGAGGGCATGCGGTGCACCACCCAGCGCGCGCTGGTAATGAGGCCGTCGCAGCCCTCTTTCTGGATGCCCGGCAGGCCCGAGAGGAACTTGTCGGTCACGTCCTTGCCCAGGCCTTCCTTGCGGAACTTGTAGCCGGGGATGTCCAGGCGCTCGGTGCGCACCAGGGTCCTGCCGTCGGCCTCCAGGTACTTCAGCTCGAAGCTGGCCATCTCGGCGTCGTGGATCTTGCCCAGGTTGTGGTCCAGGCGTGTGACTTCCAGCCACTGCGCATCGGGCGTGACCATGCGCCAGCTCGCCAGGTTGTCCAGCGCCGTACCCCAGAGCACGGCCTTCTTGCCGCCGGCGTTCATCGCGATATTGCCGCCGATGCACGAGGCTTCGATCGAGGTCGGATCGACCGCAAACACAAAGCCGCCGCGCTCGGCCGCATCGGCCACGCGCTGGGTCACGACACCGGCCTGCGACCAGACGGTGGGCACCAGGTGGTCGATGCCCGGCAGGGACACCATCTCCACCTCGGACATCTTCTCGAGCTTTTCGGTATTGATGACGGCACTGCGCCAGCTCAGCGGAATCGCGCCGCCGGTGTAGCCGGTGCCGCCGCCGCGCGGCACAATCGTCAGCCCCAGGCCGATACAGGCCTTGACCAGCACGGCCATTTCCTCTTCGGTGTCGGGCGTCAGCACGACAAACGGGTATTCGACGCGCCAGTCGGTCGCATCGGTCACATGGCTCACGCGCGAGAGGCCGTCAAACTTGACGTTGTCCTTGGCGGTCAGCGGCTTGAAGACGCGCTGCACCTTGCGGCGCAGCTCGGTGGCCTCCTGCAAGGTGGTGTCAAACTCGGACACTGCCACCTGTGCTGCGGCAATCAGCTGCCCCACCAGCGCATCGCGCGCCGGGTCCTCGGCGGGCGCGCGGCGCTTTTGCACCTCGGCCAAGCGGTGCTCCAGTGCCTCCACCAGCTGCTTGCGGCGGCCCGGGTTGTGCAGCAGGTCGTCTTGCAGATAGGGGTTGCGTTGCACCACCCAGATATCCCCCATCACCTCGTAGAGCATGCGCGCCGAGCGGCCCGTCTTGCGCTCCTGGCGCAGCTGGTCGAGCAGATCCCAGGCCTGCGCGCCCAGCAGGCGAATGACGATTTCGCGGTCGGAGAACGAGGTGTAGTTGTAGGGGATCTCGCGGAGACGGGCGGGCCCGTCAACCTGTGCTTGCAAGCTTGCCAGCGCAATCGGTGCGTTCATGTGTGGGGACCTGTACGGGAGCGGGCGCTCCCTTTTATGGGTAAGCAGTGGGGCCACCGATTTTATGACACCGGGCTTGCACGCATGGCTGCCCGTTTTAAAACATGGTACGCCGCAGTCTGGCTTTGCCGCATGGCCCCTGCCGGCGCTGGAGCCATCCCGGCGCCCGCCTGCGTCAGCGCCTACTTTTTCCTATTTTTTCTTATTTGATCGAAATTGAGCATTTCGAACCCCCCACCCACCTCTACCACAACTGTTTGACAGTCCCATGTGACAACCCCAAAGCACTGTCGCGTCTAAACCCCTAAGGTTACACTTTTCTCTCGAATACGAATGGCGGCTGAACTACAATCGTAACGCCTTGTATTTGTTGACGCTGTGCGGACGGGCGCTGGCTTTCCCCAGTTGCCTAAAACCAGCGGATATGCCACAACGTCACAGAACATTCACAAACGCCACATACGATTCGTTTTTGAGCGTTTTATAAACCCCTAGGAGCATTCATGCACTTCAAGCGTTTGGTCATCGCTGCCGGTATTGCAGCCACTACCAGCCTGTCCGCCCATGCCGTCACCGAGATCCAATGGTGGCACTCCATGACCGCCGTGAACAACGAATGGGTCAACGACCTGGCCAAGGAGTTCAACGACAGCCAAAAGGAATACAAGGTTGTGCCAACCTTCAAGGGTGTGTACGACGAGTCGATGACGGCAGCGATCGCGGCCTTCCGCTCGGGCAATGCGCCCCACATTCTGCAAGTGTTTGAAGTGGGCACCGCCACGATGATGGCCTCCAAGGGCGCTACCGTGCCCGTGGGCAAGGTGATGTCGGACGCCGGCGTGTCCTTCGACCCCAAGGCCTACATCCCAGCGGTTGCCGGTTACTACACCGCGCCTAACGGCCAGATGCTGAGCTTCCCGTTCAACAGCTCGACGACCATCTTCTACTACAACAAGGACGCCTTCAAGAAGGCCGGTCTGGACGCGGAAAAGGTGCCCACCACCTGGCCTGAAGTGTTCGCTGCTGCCAAGAAGCTCAAGGAAAGCGGCCACAGCTGCCCGATGACCCTGGCATGGCAAGGCTGGACCCAGCTGGAGTCCTTCTCCACCTGGCACAACGTCGAGTTCGCGACCGAGCACAATGGCCTGTCTGCCAACGGCTACAAGGCACGCCTGAAGATCAACTCGCCACTGCACGTCAAGCACATCGACAACCTGGCCGCTGCCGCCAAGGCCGGTGAGTTTGTCTACAAGGGCCGTGCGTCCACCGCCCAGGCTTCGTTCACCGCCGGTGAATGCGCGATGATCCAGACCTCGTCCGGTTTCTACGGCGACGTGGCCAAGAACGCCAAGTTCGCCTACGGCCTGGCACCCCTGCCTTACTACCCTGACGTCAAGGGCGCGCCTCAGAACACCGTGATCGGTGGCGCATCGCTGTGGGTGATGGCCGGCAAGAAATCCGAAGAGTACAAGGGCGTGGCCAAGTTCTTCGAATTCCTGTCGCAAACCAAGGTGCAGGCCGCTTCGCACCAGCGCACCGGCTACCTGCCTGTGACGATGGCCGCGTATGACCTGACCGAGAAGTCCGGCTTCTACCAAAAGAACCCTGGCACCGACACCGCCGTGACCCAGATGATCCGCAAGGTCACCGACAACTCGCGTGGTATCCGCCTGGGCAACTACGTACAGATCCGCACCATCGAGGACGAAGAACTCGAACAGGTCTGGGCTGGCAAGAAGACCGGCAAGGAAGCCCTGGACTCCATCGTGAGCCGTGGCAACGAACTGCTGGCCCGCTTCGAAAAGTCGTACAAGCCTTAATCCTTTCATCACATGCGCCCACCCTGCACGCGTGGGGCGGGCGCAGTCGATGAGCCATCGCCCGGCGGCTGTCTGCAGCCCCGGCGGTTTTTTTGTTTTTGAGCTCCATCATGGAAAAACGCGTACTTTTCCGCTCTAAATGGCTGCCCTGGGTGTTGATTGCACCGCAGTTGCTGATCATTGGCATTTTCTTTTTCTGGCCTGCTGGCCAGGCTGTGCTGCAGTCCTTCCAGATGGAAGACGCCTTCGGCATGAGCACCGAATGGGTGGGGCTGGAGAACTTCCGCAACCTGTTCGCCGATCCCACCTATCTGAATTCCTTCAAGCGCACCGCCATGTTCTCGGTGCTGGTCGCAGGCGCGGGCATTGCCATCTCGCTGGTGCTGGCCATCTTTGCCGACCGCATCGTGCGCTTTGCGATGGTCTACAAGACCTTGCTGATCGTTCCCTACGCCGTCGCACCGGTGATTGCCGGCGTGCTGTGGGTGTTTCTGTTCTCGCCATCCATCGGCGTGGTCACCTATTACCTGGGCAAGCTGGGCTACAACTGGAACCACATGATGAATGACAACCAGGCGATGGCGCTGATCGTCATGGCCTCGGTGTGGAAGCAGATTTCCTACAACTTCCTGTTCTTCCTGGCGGGCCTGCAGTCCATCCCCAAGGCGCTGATCGAAGCGGCATCGATCGATGGTGCCAGCCCCTGGCGCCGCTTCTGGAACATCCAGCTGCCGCTGCTCTCGCCCACTACCTTCTTCCTGCTGGTGATCAACATCGTCTACGCGTTCTTCGACACCTTCGGCATCATCGATGCGGCAACGCAAGGCGGCCCCGGCCAATCGACCTCGATCCTGGTCTACAAGGTCTACCAGGACGGCTTCAAGGCGCTGGATCTGGGCGGCTCCGCAGCGCAGTCCGTCGTGCTGATGCTGATCGTCATCGTGCTGACCGTGGTGCAGTTCCGCTATGTTGAAAAGAAAGTGCAGTACTGATCATGGTTGACCGCAATCCCTGGCTCAATTTCCTCTCGCACGCCGTGCTGGTGCTCGGCGTGGCGATTGTGGCCTTCCCGTTGTACTTGGCCTTCATCGCATCAACCCACACGGCCGATGCCATCGTGCAGTCTCCCATGCCGCTGCTGCCTGGCGCCCACCTCTGGGAAAACTACCAGGCCGCGCTGTTCGGCTCGGGCAAGCTGGGCTCGAACACCAACGTCATGCACATGATGTGGGTGAGTTTCTGGGTGGCGATGATCATCACCGTCGGCAAGATCGCGATCTCGCTGCTGTCGGCCTTTGCCATCGTCTACTTCCGCTTCCCCTTCAAGATGATCTGCTTCTGGGCGATTTTCCTCACGCTGATGCTGCCCGTTGAAGTGCGGATTCTGCCCACCTACAAGGTCGTGGCGGAACTCGGCCTGCTCAACAGCTATGCCGGTCTGACCTTGCCGCTGATCGCCTCGGCCACCGCCACCTTCCTGTTCCGCCAGTTCTTCCTGACGGTGCCCGATGAGCTGGTGGAAGCCGCACGCATCGACGGCGCCGGCGCGATGCGCTTTTTCAAGGACATCCTGGTGCCGCTGTCGCGCACCTCGATTGCGGCCCTGTTCGTGATCCAGTTCATCTACGGCTGGAACCAGTACCTCTGGCCCTTGCTGATGACCACCTCGGAAGACATGTACCCCGTGGTGATCGGTATCAAGCGCATGCTGGCAGGCGGCGAAGCCGCTGTGGACTGGAATATCGTGATGGCCACCGCCATCTTGGCCATGCTGCCACCGACCCTGGTGGTGATGCTGATGCAAAAGTGGTTTGTCAAAGGTCTGGTGGATACCGAAAAGTAACCCCTCGCCATCTTGTCCCTCCACCATCTTTGACCGATACAACGAAACCTTCTTATGGCTTCCATCTCTCTCAAGAACATTGTCAAACGCTACGGCACCGGCAAATCGGCCGTGCCCGTGATCCATGGCGTCAATGCCGAAATCAAGGACGGTGAATTCATCGTTCTGGTGGGCCCCTCGGGCTGCGGCAAGTCGACCCTGCTGCGCATGATTGCCGGCCTCGAAGAAATCACCGGCGGTGACCTGATGATTGGCGACAAGATCGTCAACAACCTCGAGCCCGCCAAGCGCAACATCGCCATGGTGTTCCAGAACTACGCGCTCTACCCGCACATGAGCAACTACGAGAACATGGCCTATGGCCTGAAGCTCGCCAAGGTGCCCGAGGACGAGATCAAGCGCCGCGTGGACAAGGCTGCCAAGATTTTGGAGCTGTCGCACCTGCTGGACCGCAAGCCGCGCCAGCTGTCGGGCGGCCAGCGCCAGCGCGTGGCCATGGGCCGCGCCATCGTGCGCCAGCCCCAGGTTTTCCTGTTTGACGAGCCGCTGTCCAACCTGGATGCCAAGCTGCGCGGCCAGACCCGCATCGAAATCCAGAAGCTCCATGCCGAGCTGGGCATCACCAGCCTGTTCGTGACCCACGACCAGGTCGAAGCGATGACCCTGGCCCAGCGCATGATCGTGATGAACGGCGGCAATGTCGAGCAGTTCGGCACACCCGAAGAGGTCTACCACACGCCCGCATCGACCTTTGTCGCCGGCTTCATCGGCTCGCCGCCGATGAACCTGCTGAAGAATTCTGCCAATGGCAAGGCCGGTCAGATCCTGGGTATCCGCCCCGAGCACATCGACCTGGTGGCCTCGGGTGGCTGGGAGTTCCAGGTCGAAACCGTGGAGCTGCTGGGCGCCGAGCGCCTGCTGTACGGCAAAGTGGGCGGCGAGCAAGTCACCGTGCGCGTGGAAGAAGGCACGCCCTTCCCCAAGCCCGGTGAAGTGGCGCGCATCAGCGCCCGCGAAGACCGCCTGCACTGGTTCCACGCAGAAACCGGCAAGCGCATCTGAGCGCAGCAAGGCGATGTGCACAGCGGCCACGCCTTGGCTCCTGACCTGAACGCTTGAACACCAGCGCCCAAGTGCAGCACTTGTGGCGCTTTTCTTTTTTCTCATCGAGATTGATATGACGCTTTCTAGCAACTGGCCCTATCCACGCTGGGTGGCCCACCGCGGCGCAGGCAAACTGGCACCCGAGAACACCATGAGCGCCTTCCGCCTGGGCGCCGCGCACGGCTACCGCATGTTCGAGTGCGATGCCAAGCTCAGCCGCGATGGCGTGCTGTTTCTGATGCACGATGCAGACCTGAAACGCACCACCAATGCCCAGGGCACCGGCAGCGACCTGAGCATGGGTGAGCTCGCCCAGCTCGATGCCGGCAGCTGGCATTCGCGCAGCCATGCGGGCGAGAACCTGCCCACCCTGGAGGCGCTGGCCCGCTGGTGCCTGGCCAACCACCTTTTCCTGAACGTCGAGATCAAGCCCACGCCCGGCCAGGAGCTGGAAACAGGCCGTGCAGCCGGTGCGCTGATGAACCGCATCTGGCCGCAAACCGTGGTGCCGCCGCTTTTCACCTCGTTCAAGGCCGATTCGCTGCGCGGCGCGCGCGAAGTGGCAGCGCATATCCCACGCGGCCTGCTGGTCGACAAGCTGGCCGATGGCAGCGGCGACGCCGAGCTGCAGCTGGCGCTGGAGCTGGGCTGCCAGGCGCTGGTGCTCAACCATGCGCTCTGGGATGCCGCGCTAGTGGCCAAGGTCCATGCCGCAGGCCTCTACTGCAGCAGCTACACGGTCAACGACGAATGGGCCGCGCAGCGCCTGATCGACCTGGGCACTGATGGCATCATCACCGACCGGGTGGACCTGTTCAGCCCGGCGCAGGATGGTCCGCTGCTGTAATTCCATCGCGCTTTGGCTGACAGCCAGACAAAAGCCCGGCATGGCTGGGCTTTTTTTGTGCGCGATGCGCCTCAGTCCATCTTGGTGCCCGAGGCCTTGACCGCCTCGGCCCAGCGCGGCATCTCGCCGGCCAGGAACTGGCTGAACGCCTCGGCACCGAGAAAGGCCGGGTCGGCGCCCTGCTCCACCATGCGCCCGCGCACATCGGGCATCTGCATCACCTGGCCAAAGGCGGCGCTGAGCTGGTTCAGCACCTCTTTGGGCGTACCAGCGGGCGCGAGAAAGCCATAGAAGCCCACGACCTCAAAGCCCTTGAGCCCGCTTTCAATGGCCGTCGGCACCTCGGGCAGCGCCGGGTTGCGCTCCTTGCTGGTGACGGCCAGCGCACGCACCTTGCCCTGCTTGTGGTAGGCAGCGGCCTGCGGAATGCTCTCGGCCATGAACTGCACCTGGCCGCCCACCAGATCGGTAAAGGCCGGCGCACTGCCCTTGTAGGGGATATGCACCAGGTCCAGCCCGGTGGCGTTTTTGAACATCTCGGGCACCAGGTGGCTGATGCCGCCATTGCCAGCCGAGCCAAAGTTGACCTTGCCGGGGTGGGCCTTGGCGTAGCTGATGAACTCCTGCAGGTTCTTGGCTGGCACCTTGTTGTTGACCAGCAGGGCCAAGGGCTGCATCGCCGTGCGCGCCACCGGCGTGAAATCGCGCAAGGTGCTGTAGGGCAGCTTGGGGTAGAGCGCGGGGTTGATCACCATCACCCCGGTATTGGCCAGCATCAAGGTATAGCCATCGGCCGGCGCCTTCATGACATCCTGCGCACCCACCGCGCCACCGGCACCGGGCTTGTAGTCCACGATGATGGGCTGGCCGAGCACGCCCTGGAGCTTGTCGGTCAACAGGCGGGCATGCTGGTCCAGCGGGCCACCTGCGGGAAAGCCGATGACCACGCGCACCGGCTTGGTGGGAAAAGGCTGCTGCGCCTGGGCCGCGGCGCTGAACGCCAGCCCGGTGATGGCTGCCAGGCAGGCGTGTGCGATGTGCTTCATGGTCTGTCTCCTTGGGTTTGTTATCGGTAGAGAGGCAGGCCGTGCGAACGCAGCCTGCAAACCCATCATGACCGGCACACCCCGCTTCTACAACCGGCGTCTGTCTCGCATTTTTTCGGATTGACGCCGCACCCGTCAGGCGGTAGCTGCCGCCGCCTCGCCAGCGGGCGCTGCCTTGCGCCGCCACCACAGCCACAGCCAGCCCAGGCCTTGCACGGCCACCAGCAGCACCAGCATGTCCAGCGCCAGCTGCGCGGCCCACAGGTGCTTGCTCATATCGCGCACGCCTTCGCCCAGCAGCACGATGATGACCTGCGAGACCACCAGGAGCGCCAGCAGCAAGCCACCCACCGCCAGAGGCCGCAAGCGGCCGGCCTGGCGGCTGCGGCTGGCCGCAAACAGCGCCAGTGCGCCCAGCAGGAAGAGGGGCGCCAGCGGCGTGACGATGCGGTCGCGCAGCGCGCTCATGCGCAGCAGCAGGTCGGTGACCGGCTGGGCACCACCGTCGTGGCGGTGAAGGTAGAAGTTGCCGGGAAACACATGGAAGTACTGCACCGTGAAATGGCTGGGCAGCGCAAAACGGGCCAGGCGCCACAGGGTGAGCGGATAGTGCAGATAAGGCCGCAGCACATCACCCTTGCCCAGCTTGGGCGTCACGGGGTAGCAATCGCGATCCGTGTGCTGCACCTGGGTGCCGCCGGGGCCCGAGAGCGCATTGCCCCAGGCGTCGACACCAATACAGTCCCGGCGCTCAGCGGGCACACCCAGGCCATCGAGCTGCGCCGGGCTGAGCACCATGTAGGAGCCCAGGTAGACGCCATGGTAGGCATTGAGACTCGCATTCTTGCCGATCAGCAAGGGCACCAGGCACAGCACCTGCACGGCCAGCAGCAGCTTGAGCAAGCCCTTGTCGGGCAGCATGCGCTGCCAGCGGCTGCCCACCCAGACGCACAACAGCGCCAGCAGCGGCACATAGAAATACTGCACCTTGGCCAGGCCGCAGACCAGCGCCCCCAGACCCAGGCCGACCATCCGCACAGCCCGGCGCGAGGCCAGCAGGCCCAGCAGCAGCAGCGGCAGCGCAATCAGGCAGGCGTATTCGGCATAAAAGGACTGGGCCATACCGATGTTGTGCGCCATAAAGAACACGGCCAGCCAGGCCAGCACCATGGCCGACCAGCCCAGCGCGCCACGTTGCAGCGCCGCCGCGCATTGCCAGGCCAGCACAGCGGCATAGGCGAGCAGCAGCAGCTTGGCCGCCAGCGCCGTGCGCGCGAGGTCAAACATATTCCCGGGCATAAAACGCTGCACCCAGCCGGCAAAAGTGAACATGTGCGAGGCCAGCTCCGGATTGCCCGGTGTGCGAAAGGGCCGATCGGGCAGTGCCCAGTGGATGCCATCACCCATGGGCGTCAGGTAGAGGTGGCCCACCACGCGCTGGAAATCATTGGTATCGGCAAACAGCAAGGCCTGCGAGCCCCAGACCAGCGCCGCAGCTGCCGCGCCCACCATGAGGCAGCAGATACAGAAAAGCCACCGGGAGCGGTGGCCAGACAAGGGCATTGTGGTGGTCATCCCACAATTATGTCTGAATTGTAAAGAAACGTATAGCTAGCGTCGCAGAAATAACCGGAACCTCGGCATCAACGCCGCCAGCCACCCAGCACCACCCATTGGCTGCTGGCCAGTGCGATCACCAAAAGCGCATAGCCCATCAGGCTGCCGTCGCGGCCCTGCCACAGCAGCGCGACGAAGAGCGCAGCGCAGCCCACCAGAAAATGCAGCGCCAGCTGGCCATACCAGGGCAGCAGCGGCGTGGCCTTGCGTGCAAACAGCCAGCGGGCGAGCACCAGCAGCAGCGCCAAAAAGGCGGCCGGGGCACAGAAGTTCAGCAGGTGCCAGAGGCTGGTGGTGGCAAGCATGGAGCGGGCAGGTTGATATAAGTCAAGCTGGTACTGATACGACAAGCAATGGATTTACAGAGATTTTATAATCCCTGGCATGGCAGTTTGGGCCCTGGGCATCAACCACACGACGGCACCGGTCGACATTCGCGGCCGGTTTGCATTTGCACTCGACAAGATTGCGCCAACTTTGCAGAGTTTGCGCAGCACGATCTCGGGTGTGCATAGCCACGCCGGTGTGGAAACTGCCATCCTGTCCACCTGCAACCGCACCGAGATCTATTGCGCCGCCCAAGAGCCGGCGCTTGACCACACCCTGCGCTGGCTGGCCCAAAGCGGCGACCTGCCCGCCGAGGCGCTGAAAAACTACACCTACACCCTGCAAAACGACCTGGCCGCGCGCCACGCTTTTCGCGTCGCCAGCGGTCTGGATTCGATGGTGCTGGGCGAGGCCCAGATCCTGGGCCAGATGAAGAACGCCGTGCGCGCTGCGGAAGAAGCCGGCTCGCTGGGCACCACGCTGAACCAGCTGTTCCAGCGCAGCTTTGCCGTCGCCAAGGAAGTGCGCAGCGCCACCGAAATTGGCGCGCACAGCATCAGCATGGCCGCTGCCGCCGTGCGCCTGGCCGGCCAGCTGTTTGAAGACCTGACCAAGATCCGCGTGCTGTTTGTTGGCGCTGGCGAAATGATTGAGCTTTGCGCCACCCATTTCGCAGCCAAGCAGCCGGCCCACATCACGGTGGCCAACCGCACCCTGGAGCGCGGCGAAAAGCTGGCGGGCCACTTTGGCGCCAGCACGATGCGCCTGGCGGACCTGCCTGACCACCTGCACGAATACGATGCCATCATCAGCTGCACGGCGTCGAGCCTGCCGATCATCGGCCTGGGCGCGGTTGAGAGTGCGCTGAAAAAACGCAAGCGCCGCCCCATCTTCATGGTGGACCTGGCCGTTCCCCGCGATATCGAGGGCGAGGTCAAGAACCTGGGTGATGTCTACCTCTACACCGTGGATGACCTGGCCCATGTGGTCAAGGCCGGCCAGGAGCAGCGCCAGGCGGCCGTCGTGCAGGCCGAAACCATCATCGATGCCGGTGTACAGCGCTTCATGCACTGGATGGACCAGCGCGCCCCGGAAGGCGGCGCCGTGCCCTTGATCCAGCAGATCAACGCGCAGGCCGATGTCTGGCGTGCGCTGGAGATCGAGCGTGCCAAGAAACGCCTGGCCAAGGGCGAAGACATGGACGCGGTGCTCGATGCGCTGACGCGCGGCCTGTCGCAAAAGATTCTGCACGGCACCATGGCCGAGCTGCACGCGGGCGATGCCCAGGCGCGTGCCCAGACCGCAGACATGGTCTCGCGCCTGTTCCTGCGCAGCCAGCGCGGCGGTGGCAACGGCCACCAATCGGGTTTGTAGCGACGCTGCGCGGCCCAGCCGCCCCTGCTCGCTACCCGCTCCCCCTCCTTTTCTCGGCCTGCCTGTTTGACCGCTGCATTTGCGGCAGCCCCGGCGCAGGCCCAGCCTTACCAGACCGCCATGAAAGACTTTCTCCGCCAACAGCTGGAACGCTATGCCGAGCGACTCAATGAGCTGAATTTTCTGCTCTCGCGCGAGGACATCATGGCCAATATGCCGCAGTTCCTCAAGCTCTCGCGCGAACACACCGATGTTGCCGCCGTGGCCGAGCGCTATGCGCGCTACCAGCAGATCGAATCCGATATCGAGGGCGCCAAGGAGATGCTGGCCGACCCGGACATGGCCGACATGGCGCGCGAAGAGATCAGCAGCGGCGAAGCCGAGCTGGAGCAGCTGGCCGCCCAGCTGCAGCGCATGCTGCTGCCCAAGGACCCGGACGATGCCCGCCCCGCCTTTGTTGAAGTGCGGGCCGGCACCGGTGGTGATGAATCGGCGCTGTTTGCCGGCGATATCACCCGCATGTACACGCGCTACGCCGAGCGCATGGGCTGGCGGGTCGAGATCATGAGCGCCAACGAGGCCGAGCTAGGGGGCTACAAGGAAGTGGTGCTGCGCATTGACGGCGGCGACAGCGTCTACGGCACCCTGCGCTTTGAATCGGGCGGCCACCGCGTGCAGCGCGTGCCCGCCACCGAAACCCAGGGCCGCATCCACACCAGCGCCTGCACCGTGGCAGTGATGCCCGAGCCCGACGAGCAGCAGGCCATCACGCTGAACCCGGCCGACCTGCGCATCGACACCTTCCGCGCCAGCGGCGCCGGTGGCCAGCACATCAACAAGACCGATTCGGCGGTGCGCATCGTCCACTTGCCGACCGGCATCGTCGCCGAATGCCAGGACGGCCGCAGCCAGCACAGCAACAAGGCCAAGGCCTTGCAGGTGCTGCAGGCCCGTATCCAGGAAAAAGAACGTAGCGAACGCGCCGCCAAAGAGGCCGCCATGCGCAAGGGCCTGATCGGCTCGGGCGACCGCAGCGACCGCATCCGCACCTACAACTTCCCGCAGGGCCGCGTCACCGACCACCGCATCAACCTGACCTTGTACAAGCTCAGCTTCATCATGGATGGCGACCTCAGCGAGCTGATGGAAGCGCTGCAGTCCGAGCGCGAGGCCGAGTTGCTGGCCGAGCTGGAAGTCAACCAATAAGGCCAGCCATGCCCAGCCACCACCCCGGTTTTGCGTTGCGCGCTGCCTGGCGTGCGGCGGGATACATGACCCTGGCGCTGGCCGCCAGCAGCGCCTCGGCCCAGTTGGCGCGCAAGCCCTCGATGTATGAGGATGGCCGCAACGCCAGCAGCGCGCCGCAGGAGCTGATCGCCAGGCCAGGCAGCAGCGGGCCCGCGCAGGCCATGGCCAACCACAGCAGCCAGCCCTTTGCCGCTGATCTGATGAGCCAGACCTCCTTTGACCAGTTGGCCCGCGTCTACAACGCCGGCACGCCGCTGGCCCAGCCCCATGTGATCTTTGTGGTCGACCGCCAGGCCCGCCCTGCTGCCAGGCTGTACTTCATCAACACGCCGCGCTTTCAGCTGCACGACCGCTTTTTGCGCGAGCAAGGCCTGCTGCGCGGCGGCAAGGATGCGCTGAACCGCAACTACCGCGACGCAGGGCGCCGCTTTATCCTGGGCACCCTGAGCTGGCAGCCGCAGATTAACGGCTTTGTCTATGAATTCTGGGAAGGCGACCAGCTGACGGGCAGCCTGCTGCGCGAAACCGAAGACCAGTTGCGCAACCACTTTTTTGCGACTGTGCAGTTCAAGGCCAATGCCAGCGCGCAAGAGCAGGTGGCTGCCGCCGCAGGCATCCCCGCAGTCACGCAAAGCGCGTTGATCGGCCAGCAACGCTTTTTACCGCTGAACCCCGGCCAGGCCGTGGGCCGCCTGCGTTTGGTGGACGATATCGACCAAGTCCATGACCTGCAGCCCAGCGACATCGTCGTGCTGCGCCAGGTGCCCATCGCGCTGCCGCCTGTGGCAGGCGTGCTGACCGAGCAGCCCTCGACCATGGTCTCGCACGTCAACCTGCTGGCCAAAGGCTGGGGCGTGCCCAATGCCTATGTGCGCGATGCCAGCCAGCTGCTGGCAGCGCACAAAGGCCAATGGGTGCATTTGGCGGTCAGCGCCAAGGACTACCAGCTGCGTGCCGCCACCGATGCCGAGCGCAGCCAAGCCATGGAGCGCAGGGCCATCAAGCGCAGCCTGGCGGGCGCCAGCATCCAGACCGACACGCGCAGAACCGCACTGCAGCCGCTCGCCATCCTGCGCGCCAGCCACCGCCGCCAGTGCGGGGCCAAGGCCGCCAACCTCGGCGAAGTGCGGCATGCGGGCATTGCCGGCGTCAAGGTGCCCGATGGCTTTTGCCTGCCTTTTGGCGCCTATGCCAGCGCGATGCAGCGTTTTGGCCTGGCGGAAAAAGTGGCGCGCATGCAGCAGCAGCCCGGCTTTGACAGCGATGCCGCCCTGCGCCGCCGTGCCTTGACCGCGCTGCGCGCCGAGATCGAGCAGATGCCGCTCGATGCCGCTTTTGCCCAAAGTCTGCAGGCGCGCTGGACCAGCCAGCTGCAGCAGGCCGGCGTGTTTGTGCGCAGCTCGTCAAGCTCGGAAGATTTGCCCGGCTTCAGTGGCGCCGGCCTCTACACCACGGTGCCGCATGTGAAGGGCGAGGCGGACTTGCAAGACGCGGTGCGCAAGGTCTGGGCCTCGGTCTTCAACTTCGAAGCCTGGGAGGCGCGCCGTGCCGCCGGCATTGCGCAGGATGCCGTCGCGATGGCGGTGCTGGTGCAGCAGGCGGTGGACTCCGAGGCCTCGGGCGTGATGGTCACGCGTGACCCGCTGGGCGGCACGGCGCACAGCGTCTTTATCGCGGCCAAGCGCGGCATCGGCATCCGCGTGGTGGAAGGCCGGCGGGTGGCAGAGCAGGTGCTGTACGCGCGCCGCAGCCAGGCCGTGCAGGTGCTCAGCCGCTCGGCTGAGGACACCGAGCTGCGCCTGGCGCCGGGCGGTGGCGTGCAGGAAGTGGCCGTGGCGCAGCGCCAGGTGCTGAGCGATGCGCTGGTCAAACGCCTGGCCGATGCCGGCGCTGCGATCGAAAAGCAGTTTGGCGGCCGCACCCAGGATATTGAATGGGCAGTGGCCGCTGACCAGATCCTGGTCCTGCAATCGCGGCCCTTTGTGCAGGCCGCCAACCACTAGCCCGCAGCAACCGCGAACCGCGTACCGACATGAATGCTCCCACCCCCAACACCCCCGTCACGCTCACCCA
>NZ_KE148634.1:17587-41243 GCF_000410635.1 Comamonas sp. B-9 | reverse complement strand
GCGCTGGGCATCGCCCGTATCGACGCGCAGATGCTGCTGCTGCACCTCTGCGGCCAGCCCACCCATGCGCGCGCCTGGCTCATCACCCATGATGGCGATCGCCTGAGCAGCGCGCAGACCGTGCAGTGGCAGCAGTGGCTGCAGCGCCGCGCCGATGGTGAGCCGGTGGCCTATCTGACGGGCCACAAAGGCTTTTACGGGCTGGACTTGGCCGTGGACGCCCGCGTGCTGGACCCGCGCCCTGATACCGAAACCCTGGTGGACTGGGCGCTGGAGCTGCTGCCCGATACCCCGGGCCAGCCCGCCCTGCGCCTGGCCGACCTGGGCACCGGCAGCGGCGCGATTGCGCTGGCCTTGCAGCATGCCCGGCCTGCGGCCGAGGTCTGGGCGGTGGACGCCAGCACCGATGCGCTGGCCGTTGCCCAGGCCAATGCGGCGCGCTTGCAGCTGCCGCTGCGCTTTGCGCACAGCCACTGGCTGTCGGCGCTGCAAGGGCGGTTTGATGCCATCGTCACGAACCCGCCCTACATCCGCGACGACGACCCGCATATGCCCGCGCTGCGCCATGAGCCGCGCCAGGCACTGACCAGCGGCGCCGATGGCCTGGACGACATCCGCCATATCGTCGATACCGCCCCAGGTTACCTGCGCGAAGGCGGCTGGCTGCTGATCGAGCATGGCTGGGACCAGGCAGAAGCGGTGCGTGCGCTGCTGGCCCAGCGCGGTTTTGCCCAGGCGCAAAGCCGCAAGGACCTCGCTGGCATCGAACGCGCCAGCGGCGGACAATGGCCTTCCGTGAAATAATAGTGACCATGCCCGCGCTTGAACTGCGGCAAAACGCCCGTATTTGTGTAGCTCATCCAAGCGCTGACCCGATTACATTGCAACCCACACGCCCCGACGGAGCCCATCCATGAGCGATACCCAACAACGCATCGACCAGCTGGTCAAAGGCCATGACATCGTGCTGTTCATGAAGGGAACGGCCAGCTTTCCGCAATGCGGATTCTCCGGCCGTGCCATTCAGATTCTCAAAGCCAGTGGCGTGGAGACCCGTGGTCTGACCACCGTCAATGTGCTCGAAGACCCCGAGATCCGCCAAGGCATCAAGGACTATAGCCAGTGGCCCACGATCCCCCAGCTCTATGTCAAGGGTGAATTCATCGGTGGCTCGGACATCATGATGGAAATGTACGAGTCGGGCGAGCTGCAGCAACTGGTGGCCACGCTCTGATCGCCTGGTACCATCAGCTTGCCAGCCGCAACCAGGCCGCCTTCCGAGGCGGCTTTTTTGCGCCTGCGATGCAGCCCAGGCCAGCGTGCAGGGCGGTGCGATGGCGACACGCAATGGCCTTGCCAGCGGCCATAGGCAGTCGACTAAGGTAAGCTCAGCACAGCAGCACCCCCCGCGCATCGCCCGCCCACTGTGGGCCTGCCGCACCTGCTGCCAAAAGCACTTGCCAGTCGCCAGACGGGCATGCGACCATTGAACACCGATTCAAACCGGCGGCGCACCGCGCGCTGCCACCGCTTTTGCCGAAAAATGTGAGCAGCCGGTCTGCACTGCTCCCACAAGAATGTCTATGAATCTTACGCAGAGTCTCTTTGTCATTGCCTTGCTGATCAGCTTGAGCGCCTTTTTCTCCATGGCGGAGATATCGCTGGCCGCCTCGCGCCGCCTGCGATTGCGGCAGATGGTCGATGACGGAGACCCGCGTGCAGAGCGTGTGATGAAGGTCCAGGAGCAGCCCGGTGAGTATTTCACCGTCGTGCAGGTGGGCCAGAATGCGGTGGCTATTCTCGGCGGTATCGTTGGCGAAGGGGCGCTCAGTCCCTTTGTCTCAAGCATCGCCAGCCGCTGGCTGGAGCCCGCTACCGCGCAGACCATCGGTTTTCTGTTCTCGTTCACCGTGGTCACTTCGCTGTTCATTTTGCTCGCCGATCTGCTGCCCAAGCGCTTGTCGATGGCTGAGCCCGAGGCGCTGGCGCTGCGCGTCTCGCGCCCCATGCAGTGGTGCATGACCCTTTTCAAACCCGTGGTCTGGTTCTACAGCAAGGCGGCCGATGGCCTGTTTCGCCTGCTGGGCCTGTCGACGATCCGCGATGAAAAAATCACCTATGAAGACATTTTGGCGATGACCGAGGCCGGCGCCAAGGCCGGTGTGCTGGCCGCGCAGGAGCAGCAGGTGATCGCCAATCTGTTCGAACTCGATACGCGCACCGTCGGCTCGGCGATGACCCAGCGCGACCGCATCGCCTTCTTCTACCAGGACGACAGCGACGACATCATCCGCGCCCGCATTGCCGAGGAACCCTTTTCGACCTACCCGGTCTGCGCCGGGGACATCGACCATGTGGTCGGCTATGTCGATGCCAAGGACCTGTTCCAGCGCGCGCTCAACAACCTGCCGATGAAGCTGCGGGACGAAGGCCTGGTCAAAAAGGCCCTGGTCATCCCCGACCGGCTGACCTTGGCCGAAGTACTGCAGCAGTTCCGCCAGGCGCATGAGGACTTTGCCATCATCGTCAATGAGTACAGCCTGGTGGTCGGCGTGGTCACGCTCAACGATGTGATGAGCACCGTCATGGGCGACCTGATGGGCCCGGTCGATGAGGAGCTGATCGTGCGCCGCGACGAGACCTCGTGGCTGATCGACGGCATCACCCCGATCGAGGATGTGGAGCGAACCTTGCTGCTGGACGACCTGCCGCATTCCGACGAATACGAGACCCTGGGCGGCTTCTTGATGGTGATGCTGCGCCGCATCCCGCGCCGCACCGACAAGGTGGTCTGGGGCAAGTACCAGTTCGAGGTGATGGACGTGGACAGCTACCGCATCGACCAGGTGCTGGTCACCATCGTGGACCCGAACAAGGTGCCCGATTCGCCGGTTCCGCCGCCCACGAGCAGTCTGGTTGCCTAAGACAGAGCCAGGCTGCAGCGCCCATGAAAAAGCCACCGCATGCGGTGGCTATCTTTTTGCTGCAGCGCCAGCCTAGGTCTTCAGGCTTCAACCTTGTTCTCGAACAGCCACTGGCGCTGCGCGCCGTAGACCAGGTTGGGGTAGGTGTCCTTGCCACGGCTGCCGTTGTAGCGGCCCAGCGCCATGAACAGATCGCCCTTTTCGCGGTCCAGGTAGTGGCGCAGAATCACACAGCCAAAACGCAGATTGGTCTGCATATGGAACAGCTTGGCCGGGTCGCCGTCGCCAATCACCCGGGTCCAGAACGGCATCACCTGCATGTAGCCGCGGGCCCCGACATTGGACATCGCGAACTTGCGGAATCCACTTTCGACCTGGATCAGGCCCAGCACCAGCGATTCATCGAGGCGCGCACGCCGGGCCTCATACCAGACGGTCTGCAGAAAGTCGCGGCGCACCTCCCAATCGGGTTTGCGCCGGCGCAGGCGGTCGCTCATCGCGCCCAGCCAGCGCAGGTAGACGATCTTGGCCTCGGTCGAGACAAACACCGGCTCCGGTGGCGCGGCACTGCCGATCGCTGCCGTGAGTGCCGAGCGCACCGAATCGATCAGGGGCTCTTCCAACTGGCCACCGGCCAGCGCAGCCTGCGGCGCAGCCAGCCAGGCGCCTGGCCCGGCCAGCAACGATGCCATGGCCGCGCGGCGTGATACGCCCGCAGGTAAAGCAATGCGTGAGCCTGACATCCTCGATCGATCCCTCTGTGACTATTGTGGTGTGGCGCCTGGCGGCATGGGCTGCATTGGCAGCCCATGGCCCGCATCAGGCCAGGCGGCTGGTGAGGAAGCTGAACACCTCGTCCACAGGCACCTTGGTGGCGGCAGTGTCGCGCCGCTGCTGGTACTCGACCATGCCTTCTTGCAGGCCCCGGTCGCCCAGCACCACCCGGTGCGGCACGCCAATCAGCTCCCAATCGGCCAGCATCGCGCCTGGGCGCTCGCCGCGGTCGTCCAGTATCACATCGACGCCAGCAGCCAACAAGTCTGCATGTAGCTTTTCAGCCGCAGTCTTGACCGCTTCGCTGCGGTCCATGCCGATGGGGCAGATCACCACGGTGAAGGGGGCAATCGCGTCGGGCCAGATGATGCCGCGCTCGTCATGGTTTTGCTCCACAGCGGCTGCGGGCAAGCGGGTCACGCCAATACCATAGCAGCCCATTTCGAACTCGCTGGGCTTGCCGTTCTCGGCCAGGAAGGTGGCCTTCATCGCCTTGGAGTACTTCGTGCCCAGGTAGAACACGTGGCCGATCTCGATACCGCGCTCAATGGCCAGCTCGCCCTGGCCGTCTGGCGACAGGTCACCCGCCACCACATTGCGCAGATCGGCCACCACGGCAGGCTCGGGCAGGTCACGGCCCCAGTTGACACCGGTCAGGTGGTAGTCGGCCTCGTTGGCGCCGCAGACCCAGTCGGCCATCACGGCGACATCGCGGTCCACCACGAGCTTGACGGGCTTTTGCAAGCCAATCGGGCCCAGGTAGCCCGGCTGGCAGCCAAAGTGCTCCTCTATCTCGCTCAGCGTCGCAAAACGGAAGTTGGCCAGGCCCTCGACCTTGCCGACCTTGATCTCGTTCATGTCATGGTCACCGCGCAGCAGCAGCAGCCAGACCTGCGAGCCCAGGATGTCGCCCTTGTCATTGGTCTCGTCGGTGGCCAGCACCAGCGATTTGACGGTGTTGGCCAAAGGCAGGTTCAGCAGCTGGGCCACATCGGCGCAGGTGCTCTTGCCAGGCGTGGCCGTCTTGGCCATGGACTGCGCGGCAGCAGCACGGGCCTGGGTGGGCGCCAGGCTTTCGGCCTTTTCGATATTGGCGGCGTAGTCGCTGTTGGGGCAGTAGACGATCGCGTCCTCGCCGGTCGCGGCAATCACCTGGAACTCTTCGCTCAGGTCGCCGCCGATGGCGCCACTGTCCGCACGCACGGCGCGGTACTGCAGGCCAAAACGGTCAAAGATGCGCTTGTAGGCAGCGCGCATGGTCTGGTAGCTGATCTGGGCGGCGTCGCGGTCCTTGTCGAAGGAGTAGGCGTCCTTCATGATGAACTCGCGGCCCCGCATCAGGCCAAAGCGGGGACGGCGCTCGTCGCGGAACTTGGTCTGGATCTGGTAGAGGTTCTTGGGCAGCTGCTTGTAGCTCTTGAACTCCTGGCGCGCGATGTCGGTCACCACCTCTTCGCTGGTGGGCTGGATGACAAAGTCACGCGCGTGGCGGTCCTGGATGCGCAGCAGCTCGGCGCCCATCTTGTCAAAGCGGCCGGTCTCCTGCCACAGCTCGGCGGGCTGCACCACGGGCATGGTCACCTCAATGGCGCCGGCGCGGTTCATCTCTTCACGCACGATGGCCTCGACCTTGCGGATCACGCGCAGTCCCATCGGCATGTAGTTGTAAATGCCGGCGCCGAGCTTCTTGATCATGCCGGCGCGCGTCATCAGCTGGTGGCTGGCGATTTCAGCGTCCGCAGGCGCTTCTTTCAGGGTCGAGATGAGAAATTGCGAAGCTTTCATAGTCTATGACAATGGACCTAGTAGTTGCCCCCTTGAAGATGGCTTCAAGGCGCAGGCATAATGGACACAGTTTAAAAAATTGGGGTTAGATTATGCTGGACCGAGATGGCTTTAGGCCAAACGTCGGCATCATCCTGCTCAACCAGCGCAATCAGGTGTTTTGGGGCAAGCGCATCCGCACCCATAGCTGGCAGTTTCCGCAGGGTGGTATTGACCGTGGAGAAACCCCCGAGCAGGCGATGTTTCGAGAGCTGCATGAGGAAGTGGGCTTGCGACCGGAGCATGTACGTATTGTGGCTAGAACGCGGGATTGGCTACGGTACGAGGTGCCCGAACGCTTCATCCGCCGCGATGCCAGAGGCTATTATCGCGGACAAAAGCAGATTTGGTTTTTGCTCCAGTTAACAGGGCACGACTGGGACCTGAATCTGCGCGCCACCAACCACCCGGAGTTTGATGCCTGGCGCTGGAATGACTACTGGGTGCCACTCGATGTGGTGGTGGAGTTCAAGCGCGGCGTCTACGAGATGGCTTTGACCGAGCTGTCGCGTTTTGTGCCTCGCAATGACCCGCGCAACCGCTATTTGCGCAGCAATGCGCGTGCGCGCGATGGTGAGCCGCATGAGCCAGACCCCGTGGTGACCGAGACCTTGCAGGTGTCGGTGACGACGACCACCACGGTAGTGAGCTACCACTCGCCGCTGCGCATGATGCAGGAGATGGAGCTGCCGCCCGGCGCCAGCTTTGACCCGGACCCGGGCAATGCGGGCCATGACCCGCAGCAAAACGGCTGATAGCGGCTGACCAGTAGCCATATGCAAAAAGCGTCCCTTGGGACGCTTTTTTGTGCCTGCGCGGCGCTCATGTGGTCCGCCGCCGCATGGCCCGGCCCGGCCAAAAGGGCCAAGCGGGCTGAGCGGGCCGATCAATGCCCCGTCAACACCATGTTGTCACGGTGCAGCATTTCGGGCTCGCCGGTGTAGCCCAGCAGTTGCTCAAACTCTGACGATGGCTTGCGGCACAGGCGCCGTGCCTCGGCGCTGCTGTAGTTGGCCAGGCCGCGTGCCAGCTCCACGCCTTGCGGATCGCGCACACCAATCACCTCGCCGCGCGAAAACTCGCCATGCACACTCACCATACCGATAGGCAGCAGGCTCTTGCCTTCGCCGCGCAGCTTCAGCGCAGCGCCCTCGTCCACCGTCACATAGCCATGCATCTGCAGGTGGTCCATCATCCATTGCTTGCGCGCCTGGTTCTTGTGGGTATCGGCGACCAGCAAGGTGCCGATGGCCTCGCCGGCGGCCAGGCGCAGCAGCACATTCTGCTCGCGCCCCCAGGCAATCACCGTGGATGCGCCCGAGCCAGCGGCGCGCTTGGCGGCCAGGATCTTGGTGAGCATGCCGCCCTTGCCAATGCCCGAGCCCGCACCACCGGCCATCGCTTCAAGCTTCATATCCCCCGCTTGTGCCTCATGCACGAATTCGGCATCGGGGTTCTTGCGGGGATCGGCGGTGTAGAGGCCCTTCTGGTCCGTCAGAATGACCAGCGCATCGGCCTCCACCAGGTTAGCCACCAGCGCACCCAGGGTGTCGTTGTCGCCAAACTTGATTTCGTCGTTGACGACCGTGTCGTTTTCGTTGATGACCGGCACCACCCCCAGCTGCAGCAGGGTCAGCAAGGTGACGCGGGCATTGAGGTAACGCTCGCGGTCGGCCAGGTCGGCATGGGTCAGCAGCACCTGGGCGCTGCCCAGGTTTTGCTCGCGCAGCTTGGTCTCGTACATCTGCACCAGGCCCATCTGGCCGACAGCCGCTGCGGCCTGCAGCTCATGGATTTCCTTGGGGCGCTGCAGCCAACCCAGGCGCTTCATGCCTTCGGCCACCGCGCCGCTGGAGACCATGATCACTTCGCGCTTGGCCCCATCCTCGCCATGCACCAGGGCGGCGAGCTGGCGGCTCCATTCGGTGATGGCGCCTTCATCGAGGCCCTTGCCTTCGTTGGTGACCAGACTGGAGCCGACTTTGACGACGATGCGACGTGCGTCGCGCAGAACATTCGATGCCATTTTTTGCTATTTCCGGCATTGCGCCCGCCTGGCAAGCGCAAGCAGCTATCCAACAATGAGAAATCTAGGGTGCAGGCCTTGCCGCTCAGTCCGGCGACGAAAAACGCGGGTCGTCCGAGTAGTCGGGCGCATCCTGCTCGGCGCCTGCCGCAAAGCGCGGATCGACCTCTTGGGGCTCCTGCTCGGCCTTTTGCATCTTGTGCACGAACTGGAAGATCTCCTTGATCAGCGGCTCGCAGCCTTCGCGGGGCAGCGCCGAGATCTCGTAGACGGGGCCCTTCCACTTGTAGCGCTTGACAAAGTCCTTGACCTTGGCGACGCGCTCGTCGCCGGGCACCATGTCCAGCTTGTTGAGCACCAGCCAGCGCGGCTTGTTGTAGAGCTCTTCGTCGTACTTCTTGAGCTCGCCAACAATCGCCTTGGCCTGCGCCACAGGGTCCACGCCCTCGTCAAACGGTGCCAGATCCACAATATGCAGCAGCAAGCGCGTACGCTGCAGGTGGCGCAGGAACTGGTGGCCCAGACCGGCACCGTCCGAGGCGCCTTCAATGAGGCCTGGAATGTCGGCAACGACAAAGCTCTTTTCCGGACCCACGCGCACGACACCCAGGTTGGGGTGCAAGGTGGTGAAGGGGTAATCGGCAATCTTGGGGCGGGCGTTGGAGACCGCCGAGATAAAGGTCGACTTGCCGGCATTGGGCATGCCCAGCAGACCCACATCGGCCAGCACCTTGAGCTCCAGCTTCAGGTTGCGGCGCTCGCCCTTCCAACCGGGGGTCTTCTGGCGTGGTGCACGGTTGATCGCGCTCTTGAAGCGCAGATTGCCAAAACCGCCATCACCGCCCTTGGCGATGGTGATGACCTCGCCCGGGTTGAGCAACTCAAACAGCACTTCGCCGGTTTGCGCATCGGTGATGATGGTGCCCACCGGCATGTGCAAGGTGATGTCCTTGCCCGCGCTGCCAAACATGTCCGAGCCCTTGCCGTGCTCGCCGCGCTCGGCCTCGTGGCGGCGCGAGTAGCGGTAATCGATCAGGGTGTTGAGGTTGACATCGGCCAGCGCATACACATGGCCGCCGCGGCCACCGTCGCCGCCATCGGGGCCACCGAATTCCTTGTACTTTTCATGGCGGAACGACACACAGCCATTGCCACCATCGCCAGCTGCAATGTCAATAAACGCTTCATCTACGAATTTCATGGTCGTTATCCACCCGCCCTGGTACAGGAATTACGGGAATTGTTCTGCTGCATACCGATACATGCAGCCTTGCCAAAACCGCTATTGTCGCACCGAGGCGCCAGGCGGTCCGGCCCAAAAACACCAAAGCCCCGACTGCGCGGGGCTTTGGACTAGGCCAATGAAGGCCTTCAAGACACTTGTCTTGTCTTAAGCAGCCTTGGTGATGCTCACCGTGTGCTTGGACAAAGCGCCCTTGGTTTCGAACGACACGTGGCCGTCCACCAGAGCAAACAAGGTGTGGTCCTTGCCCACGCCGACATTGGTGCCGGGGTGGAACTTGGTGCCGCGTTGACGCACGATGATCGAACCGGCGCTGATCAATTGACCACCGAAAGCCTTCACACCCAGCATCTTTGGCTTGGAATCACGTCCGTTGCGCGTAGAGCCGCCGCCTTTTTTCTGTGCCATGAGATATAGCTCCTGTTAAGCTGCAATCGCACCGATTTGCAGCTCAGTGAACTGCTGGCGATGGCCTTGGCGCTTTTGATAGTGCTTACGACGACGCATCTTGAAAATGCGCACCTTGTCGTGCTTACCGTGGGCTACTACCGTAACCGTCACAGTTGCTCCGGACACCAAGGGCGTACCAACCTTCAACTCTGCGCCGTCGCCGACTGCCAGAACCTGGTCGATCACGATTTCTTGGCCTACGTCCGCAGCGATCTGTTCTACCTTGATTTTTTCGCCGGAAGCAACACGATACTGTTTGCCACCGGTTTTTATGACCGCGTACATAAGAACCTCTAAAAAGGGGATAGCTTGCAAAGAAATTTCGCAAGAGCCGAAGATTGTAGCACGGGCCCTGAAAAGACGCAAACCCTGCACGCTTTTGCACCACAACCGGGCCAGAAAACGCATCCCCGAGACGGACAAGCGGGCATGTCCGCAAGGGGCGCTGCTCTCGTTTCTATAATGCGGTATCCCTAAAATGCCGAGATAGCCGCCTTGTCCGAGTCCAACACTCCCAACCCGTCCAACCCCTTGAGCCTCGTCGCCGGTGATATGCGGCAGGTGGATGCCGTGATTGCCAGGCGCCTGAGCTCCTCCGTTCCGCTGATTGGCGAGGTATCGCACTACATCATCTCGGCAGGCGGCAAGCGCCTGCGCCCTGCACTGCTGCTGCTGGTGGCCGGCGCACTGGAGTACCGGGGCGAGCAGCATTTCAACCTGGCGGCGGTGGTCGAGTTCATCCACACCGCCACCTTGCTGCACGACGATGTGGTGGATGAGTCCACGATGCGGCGCGGCAAACCCACTGCCAATGAGAGCTTTGGCAATGCGGCGAGCGTCTTGGTCGGCGATTTCCTGCACTCGCGCGCCTTCCAGATGATGGTTGATGCCGACAGCATGCGCGTCATGCAGATCCTGTCGGAGGCTACCAATATCATCGCCGAGGGCGAGGTGCAGCAGCTGATCAACACCCACAATGTCGATCTCGACGAGGCCGGCTACCTCTCCGTCATCCGCTCCAAAACCGCCAAGCTCTTTGAGGCCAGCGCGCGCCTTGCCGCCGTGCTGACCGAGGCTCCCGCCGAGCTGGAGGAGGCCTGCGCCAACTATGGCCGCTCGCTGGGCACGGCCTTCCAGGTGATTGACGACGCACTGGACTATGACGGTGACACCACGGTGATGGGCAAGAATATTGGCGATGATTTGCGCGAAGGCAAGGTCACCCTGCCGCTGATCATTGCCATGCAACGCGCCAGCGCCGATGATAGGCAGATGATTGTCAGCGCCATCGAGCAAGGCTCCACCCCGCACATGGCCCATATCGTGCAGGTCGTCAAGGACACCGGTTCGCTGCAAGCCACGCGGGCAGCCGCGGCGCTGCAGGCCCAGGAGGCCATCGACTGCCTGGCCTTGCTGCCAAGCAATGCCTACACCCAGGCGCTGACCACGCTGGCCTCTCAGTTGCTGGACCGCAGAGAGTAGCCGCCAAGGCGGGCGCGCATGGGCCAAGGGTATCGTGCAGACTGTCGCAGATCCACTGCAGTGGTGCGGTCTGCAGGATGCATTTCTTTGTTAAATCTCCGAACAACTGCTACAGTTTGCCGGATTACGCAGCGAGGCTATCGACGATAGGCGTCTTCCCTTTACATGCCTGACATCAACACCCCCCCCAAAGCCATCGCCCTTCCCGGCATTGCCAGAGCCCTGGTGGCCAGCGGAAAGCTTCCTGTTGCCAAGGCGGAGGCCTTGTACGCCACCAGTCTCAAAAGCAAGAACAGCTTCATTGGAGAGCTGGTGGCCAGCGGTGCCGTCTCCGGCAGCGATGTGGCAACCATCATCTCGACGGTCTATGGCGCGCCCATGGTCGACCTCGATGCCATCGATCTGACCCGCCTGTCCAGTGGGCTGCTCGACAACAAGCTGGCACTCAGCAACAAGATCATCCCGCTGGCCAAGCGCGGCAACCGGCTGATCGTCGTGACCGCCGACCCCACCGACCACTCGGTGGCCGAGCAGATCAAGTTCTCCACCCAACTGAGCGTGGACTGGGTGATCGCAGAGCATGCCAAGCTGGTCAAGGCATTGGAGTCCGTTGCGAAAAAGGGTGGCGACAACCTCCAGGACATGATCACCGGCGATGTCAATCTCAATGAATTCGAGATTGATGACGAGTCGGTGAACAGCGATACTGCCAGCAACGATGGAGACGAGGTCGAAGACGCGCCCATTGTCAAGTTTTTGCAGAAGATGCTGATCGATGCCTTCAATATGCGTGCATCGGACTTGCACTTCGAGCCCTATGAGCACCAGTACCGCATCCGCTTTCGCATCGATGGTGAGCTGCGTGAAATTGCCTCGCCCCCACCGGGTATCAAGGACAAGCTGGCATCGCGGATCAAGGTGATCTCGCGCCTGGATATCTCGGAAAAGCGCGTGCCGCAGGACGGCCGCATGAAGCTCAAGATCGGCGCCGACCGGGTGATCGATTTCCGGGTCAGCACCTTGCCCACCCTGTTTGGCGAAAAGATCGTGATCCGTATTCTCGATCCGAGCAGCGCCAAGCTGGGCATTGATGCACTGGGCTATGAGCCCGAAGAGAAGGAGCGTCTGCTCAGCGCCATCAAGCGCCCCTACGGCATGATCCTGGTCACCGGGCCCACCGGCTCAGGCAAGACCGTGTCGCTCTATACCTGCCTGAACATTCTGAACACGCCAGCGGTCAATATTGCGACTGCGGAAGACCCCTCGGAAATCAACCTGCCAGGCGTCAACCAGGTCAATGTCAATGAAAAGGCCGGCCTGACCTTTGCGACCGCGCTCAAGTCCTTTCTGCGCCAGGATCCCGACATCATCATGGTCGGCGAAATCCGGGATCTGGAAACAGCCGACATTGCGATCAAGGCCGCGCAGACCGGTCACTTGGTGCTGTCCACCCTGCACACCAACGACGCACCCACCACCTTGACGCGTATGCGCAATATGGGGATTGCGCCCTTCAATATCGCGTCGAGCGTGATCCTGATCACCGCGCAGCGCCTGGCACGCAAGCTCTGCCCCATCTGCAAGCGCCCCACCGAGATCCCCCATGAAGCGCTGCTGGAAGCGGGCTTCAAGGAAGAGGATCTGGATGGCACCTGGATGCCCTACGAGCCCGTCGGCTGCGACGCCTGCAACAATGGCTACAAGGGCCGCCTGGGCATCTACCAGGTGATGCCCATCTCCGAAGAAACACAGCGCATCATCTTGCGCGATGGCAGCGCACTGGAAATTGCCGAGCAAGCCGACATAGAAAATGTCCGCTCCTTGCGCACCTCAGGCCTGCACAAAGTCAAAAAGGGACTGACCTCACTGGAAGAGGTCTTAGCCGTCACCAACGAATAAAGCAATGAGGGCAGGGATAAATGGCAACTACAGTCAACAAGAAAACATCGAACGAAGCCGTTTATGAGTGGGAAGGCAAGGACCGCAACGGCAAGATCGTGCGCGGCGAGTCCCGCGCGGGTGGAGAAAACCAGGTCATCGCATCGCTGCGCCGGCAAGGCATTTTGCCGTCCAAGATCAAAAAGCGCCGCATGCGCTCGGGCAAGCGCATCAAGCCCAAGGACATCGCCTTGTTCACGCGCCAGCTGGCCACGATGATGAAGGCCGGCGTGCCTTTGCTGCAGGCTTTTGACATCGTCGGCCGGGGCAGTACCAACCCCAGTGTGACCAAGCTGCTCAACGATGTGCGCAGCGATGTGGAGTCGGGCTCGTCACTGAGCACCGCCTTTCGCCGCCATCCGATGTACTTCAATGCGCTGTATTGCAACCTGGTCGAGGCCGGTGAAGCAGCCGGTATTTTGGAAGGCCTGCTCGACCGCTTGGCCACCTACATGGAAAAGACCGAGGCCATCAAGAGCAAGATCCGCTCGGCCCTGATGTACCCGACCTCGGTGGTCATCGTCGCTTTTGTCGTGGTGGCCATCATCATGATCTTTGTGATTCCGGCATTCAAAGAGGTGTTCACCTCATTTGGCGCTGATCTTCCCGGCCCCACCTTGATCGTGATGGGCATCAGTGATTTCTTTGTCAGTTACTGGTACCTGATCTTTTTTGGCATTGGTGGCAGCATCTACTTCTTTTTGCAGGCCTGGAAGCGCAGCGAGAAAATGCAGCGCGCGATGGACCGCTGGCTGCTGAAGGTGCCGATCTTTGGCCCCTTGATTGAAAAATCCTGCGTGGCGCGCTGGACGCGTACCTTGTCGACCATGTTTGCCGCCGGTGTTCCCCTGGTCGAAGCGCTGGACTCGGTGGGTGGCGCCTCCGGCAATGCCGTGTTTGCGGTGGCAACCGAAAAGATCCAGGCGCAGGTCTCCACAGGCACCAGCCTCACCGTCGCCATGTCCGATGCCCATGTGTTCCCTTCGATGGTGCTGCAGATGTGCGCGATCGGCGAGGAATCCGGCTCGATCGACCATATGCTGGGCAAAGCGGCAGACTTTTACGAAGCCGAAGTGGACGAGGCCGTTGCCGGCCTGTCCAGCCTGATGGAGCCCATCATCATTGTGTTTTTGGGCACGATCATCGGCGGCATTGTGGTGTCGATGTACCTGCCGATCTTCAAGCTGGGCCAGGTGGTGTAACTGTGTCAGAAGCGCAATTGAACACAGGGCTGTTTGCCCTGCTGGGCCTGCTGGTGGGCAGCTTTTTGAATGTCGTGGTGCACCGCCTGCCGCTGATGCTGGAACGCCAATGGCGGCGTGATGCCCAGGACATGCTGGCAGCGACGGACAGTGCGCAAGCACCGCAGGCAGCGCCTGAGGCTGATGTCAAAGCAGATCGTTTCAACCTCTGGACCCCCGCCTCACGCTGCCCGCATTGCAGCCACCAGATCCGCTGGTACGAGAACGTGCCCGTGTTCAGCTGGCTTTTTCTGGGGGGGCGCTGCAGCCAGTGCCGTGCGCGTATTTCTGCGCGCTACCCGGTGGTGGAAATCGCCAATAGCTTGCTGTGGGCCTACTGCATCCACCGCTGGGGCCTGGGCGCTACCGGCCTGGCCTGGTGCTTTTTTGCATCGGTGCTGCTGACCGCAGCGCTGATCGACTGGGATACGACCCTGCTGCCCGATGACCTGACCTTGCCGCTGCTCTGGGCAGGCTTGCTGGCCAGTGCGATAGGCTGGATCGATGTGCCGCTCAAAGATTCGCTGTTTGGCGCCGCCATTGGCTACATGGTGCTGTGGCTGATTTACTGGGCCTTCAAGCTGTTGACCGGCAAGGAAGGCATGGGCTATGGCGATTTCAAGCTGCTGGCTGCGCTGGGCGCCTGGTTTGGCTGGCAAGCGCTGATACCGATTGCACTGTTTTCCTCCGTTGTTGGCGCTGTGATCGGCATTGCGATGAAGATCTTCTCCAATCTGCGCGAAGGCGGCTATATCCCCTTTGGCCCCTTTCTCGCAGGTGCCGGCTTCTTGGTCATGTGGTTCGGCACCGGTATCGTCGACCGCCTGCTGCAGCCCTGATATGCGGCCACGCATTGGCGTTACCGGGGGTATTGGCAGCGGCAAAAGCACCGTCGCCCAGGGCTTTGCCCAGTTGGGGTGCCATGTGATCGATGCCGACCGCATTGCCCGCGCGCTCACGCTGCCGAGCGGCGCGGCCATCGCTCCGATTGCAGCCCAGATGGGTGCCCGCTTTATCGATCCAGACGGCGCGCTCGACCGCGCACAGATGCGCGAAGCCGCCTTTCGCGACCCGGCCTACAAGGCGCAGCTCGAAGCAATCTTGCACCCCTTGATCCGCCAGCAGATTGACCAGCAGTACCAGCAGGCCTGCAGCGCCACCAATGCGCCCCTGGTGATCTTTGATATCCCGCTGCTGGCCGAGTCCAGCCAGTGGAGCCCACGCCTGGACCAGGTCATCGTGGTCGATTGCCAGGAAAGCACGCAAATAGCCCGGGTGCAGCAGCGCAACCAGCTGCCAGCATCGGCGATTGAGGCCATCATGGCCCAGCAGGCGAGCCGGCTGCAGCGCCTGCGCAAGGCCGATTGGGTGCTGTGGAATGAAACGCTGTCGTTACAAGCGCTAGGCGAGGCCGTATTCGGCCTATACAATGAATTGATAGCGAACTACCGCCCTCTGCAGCCCGACTGATCCGTGATAATTTACGAGTACCCCTTCAACGAACGTGTGCGAGCCTATCTCCGCCTGGAGTACCTGCTGCGCCGGCTTGACGTACTCCTGCAGCGCGACACGGACATCGACCACCATTTCGCCATCACCACCTTGTTCGAGGTGATGGATGTGGCCTCCCGCAGCGACCTCAAGACCGACCTGCTCAAGGACCTCGAACGCCAGCGCCAGCAGTTCAATGCCTACCGCGACAACCCGATGATTGCTGTGGACATGCTCGACAAGGTGATTGGCCAGATCGACGCCGCCCACAGCGAGTTACGGGCCCAGAACGGCAAGCCCAGCCAGTTGCTGATCGAGAACGAGTGGCTGATGGCCATTCGCAACCGCACCGGCATCCCTGGCGGCACCTGCACCTTCGACCTGCCCAGCTACCACGCCTGGCTGCATGCCGACAGCAACAGCCGCCGCGCCGATCTGCAGGGCTGGACGGCCTGCTTTGCGCCCCTGGCCAGCGCCCTCATCTTGCTGCTGCGGCTCTTTCGGGATGCCGGTGCGCCGCAGCGCATTGCAACCCTGCGCGGCCAGTTCCAGCAGAACCTGCCCCAGGGCCGCATCTACCAGCTGCTGCGCCTCAAGATCGACCCGAGCTCCAGCCTGGTGCCCGAGATCAGCGGCAACCGCCTGATGATCTCGATACGCATGCTGCAAAAGACCGACAGCGGGCAGCTGGCGTTGACCACGCAGGATGGCCAGTACGAGATGGTGCTCTGCGCCTGAAGACCGCGCAGCGATCGCGCCAGCCCGCAGGCGCCCTACAATGCCTGCATGAGTTCTTCAGCAGACAACGCACTCCCCAGCATCCAGTGCCCCCAGTGTGGCGGCCCTTCCAGCTTTGAACGCAGCAACCGGTTTCGCCCTTTTTGCAGCGAGCGCTGCAAGCTCATTGACCTGGGCGCCTGGGGCAATGAGGATTTTCGGGTGCCCGCCCAATCGCCACCGCTGGACCAGCCCTACGGTGATCCCCGGCTGGAAGACTGAGAATCCCCGACGTTTAGCAACCGCAGCACTTGGCAGTGCTGCCGTTGCTTATTTCGCCGCAGCTTCTGCCGCCTGGATATAGGTCGCAGGGTCAAAAGGCAGGCCACGCTCCTCGCTCAGCCATTGCAGCACGGGGAAGGACCCCTCCAGCACCGGGCTCACCGTCAGCGGCAACTGCTGCCAGGACATCTGCTGGCCTTCACGCATCTCAAAATCACCCGACCACTGCGTCACCTTGCACCAGTGCAAGCGCACCAGCGCATGGCTGTAGTCATGCTCGGTCACCTTCCAGGCGATGCAGTTGTCGATGCGGATGCCGAGTTCTTCGAGCAGCTCGCGGCGCAGCGCTTCCTCCACGGTCTCGCCCGCTTCGAGCTTGCCGCCGGGAAACTCCCACCAGCCCGCGCGGGGCTTGCCCAGGGGGCGGCTGGTTATTAGCAGCGCATGGTCGCTTTCGCGGATCAGCACGCCCACGGCCACTTCGGTATGGCTGCGGGTCTCGGTGGTATCAGTCTGGCTCATAGGTCTTCATGGGCTGCGCGGGCAGCCCGGTTTCTTCAATCCTGGGCCTCTTCGCCCAGGTCGGCCACATCGGCAATCTTCTGGCGGCCCTGCACTTCGCGGTGGCTACGGCCAGCCCAGTCACGGGCAAACTGGTGGGCCACCCGGCCGCTGCGCGAGCCGCGCTCCAGCGCCCAGACCAGGGCCTCGGGCCGGGCAGCCTCGATATCGGCCTCCGTCACACCCAGCGCCGAGAGCCACTGGCCCACCACGCGCAGGTACTCGTCCTGGCTGAACGGGTAAAAGCTCACCCACAGGCCAAAGCGCTCGGACAGTGAAATCTTCTCTTCAACCACTTCGCCGGGGTGGATCTCGCCGTTCTCGCCCTTTTGCTGGGCCAGGTTGTCGGTCATGTACTCGGGCAACAGATGGCGGCGGTTGCTGGTCGCATAGACCAGCACATTGGGCGTGGCCGCAGACACGGAGCCATCCAGGATCGACTTCATCGCCTTGTAGCCGGGCTCGCCCTCTTCAAAACTCAGGTCATCGCAGTAGATGATGAATTTCTCAGGCCGGCCCGCCACCACATCGACGATGTCGGGCAGGTCGGTGAGATCGGCCTTGTCCACCTCGATGAGGCGCAGGCCCTGGGGCGCATAGGCATGCAGGCAGGCGCGGATCAGGGACGACTTGCCGGTCCCGCGCGCGCCCGTGAGCAGCACATTGTTGGCAGTGCTGCCTTGCACAAACTGCTCGGTATTGCGCGCAATCTTCTCTTTTTGCCCGTCGATGTTCTGCAGATCGGACAGGGACATCGCCCCCACATGGCGCACCGGCTCCAGCACGCCACAGCCATTGGCGCGCTTGCGGTAGCGCCAGGCAATGGCGTCACTCCAGTCAGCCGGCGCCTGCAGCGCCTGGGGCAGGACGGACTCGATGCGCTGCATCAGCTGCTCGGCGCGCTGCACCAGGCGCTCAAGCGGAGAAAAAGGGGAGTGGGAAGACTCGGTCATGGTATCCAGACGCACAAGGTTGAAAGGCCAGCGGGGCCGGCACCTGCCCAGCCTTGGGCAGCCCGGCGCGCTAACCAAGCAGTATCAGGAGCGGTAGTCCGCGTTGATGCTCACATAGTCATGGCTCAGGTCGCAGGTCCACAGCTGGGTGGATGCGTTGCCACGGCCCAGCTGCACGCGCACGACGATCTCCTGCTGCTTCATCACGCGCTGGCCATCGGCCTCCTGGTAGGCCGGGTTGCGGCCGCCCTGGGTGGCCACATGCACATCGTCCAGGTAGAGCTCGATCTGGGTCTGGTCCAGGTCCTCAATGCCAGCATAGCCCACAGCAGCCAGAATACGGCCCAGGTTGGGGTCGCTGGCAAAGAAGGCGGTTTTGACCAGCGGCGAATGCGCAATCGCATAGGCCACCAGGCGGCATTCTTCTTCGGTACGGCCTTGCTCGACCTCGATCTGGATGAACTTGGTGGCGCCTTCGCCGTCGCGCACAATCGCCTGCGCCAGCTTCTGAGCCACTTCGCGCAGCGCGGCCATCAAGGCCTGGCCATCGGCGGTGTTCCAGTCGGTGATGGGGGCATTGCCCGCCTGGTTGGTGGCGACCACGACAAAGGAGTCATTGGTCGAGGTGTCACCATCGATCGTGATGCGGTTGAAGGACTGGTCGGCCAGCGTTTTGGCCAGCGCCGGCATCAGCTCGGGGCTGATGGCTGCGTCGGTGCCCAGAAAACTCAGCATGGTCGCCATATTGGGGCGGATCATGCCGGCGCCCTTGCTGATGCCGGTGACCTGCACCGTCTTGCCGCCCACGCTGGCCGAGGCGGAAAACGCCTTGGGCAAGGTGTCGGTGGTCATGATGCCTTCGGCCGCCTTGGCCCAGTGGCCAGGTTGCGCATCGGCAATCGCTGCAGGCAGGCCTGCGGTGATACGGTCCACCGGCAGCGGCTCCATGATCACGCCGGTCGAGAACGGCAGCACTTGCTGGGCATCGATCTTCAAGAGGCCTGCCAGCGCATCGCAGGTGGCGTGGGCACGGGCCAGGCCATCGGCACCGGTGCCGGCATTGGCATTGCCGGTGTTGATGACGATGGCGCGGATGGACTGGCTGTGGCTGGCCAGGTGTTCACGGCAGATCTGCACAGGCGCGGCACAAAAGCGGTTCTTGGTGAACACGCCGGCAACATGGCTGCCCTCGTCCAGCAAGAACACCGTCACATCCTTGCGGTTGGCCTTGCGCACGCCGGCCTCCGTCACACCAATGCGTATACCGGCGACAGGAGCCAGGTCCTGCGCTACTGGGGCTTTCAAATTGACGGGCATATCAGTCTTTTCCTTGGAACCATGAAAAAAACGGGCGATGAACCAGTCAAAGCCCGTTGTGGTGAAGCAATCCGGTAATTTATGCGAGTTTACCGTGGCAGAGCTTGTATTTCTTGCCACTGCCGCATGGGCATGGATCATTGCGGGCCACACGCACGCCTTCGGGCATGGGCAGCGGCTCGCTGGCCTCGGCGTCACCGGACTCGTCGGGGCCGCTGTAGGTCACATGGGCCGTGCGGTCGTTGCTCTGCTCGAGCTGCTCGGTGGCTTCGTCGAGCTGCTCGGGCGAGCGGATCTGCACCGACATCATCACGCGGGTGACCTGGGTCTTGACCTGGTCGATCAGCTGGCTGAACAGCTCGAAAGCCTCGCGCTTGTATTCCTGCTTGGGCTGCTTTTGGGCGTAGCCACGCAGGTGGATGCCCTGGCGCAGATAGTCCAAAGCGGCCAGGTGGTCGCGCCAGCTGGAATCCAGGGTCTGCAGCAGCACCGCACGCATGAACTGCATGAAGTTCTCCTTGCCCGCCTGCTCCAGCTTGTCATTGAAGAGGCGTGCGCCTTCGGCAACGACCTTCTCTTCGATTTCCTCGTCGGAGATCGATTCAGCGCCTTCCAGCAGCTGCTGCAGGGGCAGCTCGATATGCCACTCGTCGCGCAGCACCTTCTCCAGGCCAGCCAGGTCCCACTGCTCTTCCATGGACTGTTCGGGCACATACTGGCGCACGATATCGGCCAGCGCGCTGTCGCGCATGCCGTCGATCATCGGCGCCAGATCGGCCGCATCCAGAATCTCGTTGCGCTGCTGGTAGATGACCTTGCGCTGGTCATTGGCAACGTCGTCGTACTCCAGCAATTGCTTGCGCATGTCAAAGTTGCGCGCTTCCACCTTGCGCTGGGCGCTTTCGATGGAGCGGGTCACGATGCCCGCTTCAATGGCTTCGCCATCGGGCATCTTCAGGCGTTCCATGATGGCCTTGACACGGTCGCCCGCGAAAATGCGCATCAGCTGGTCATCCAGCGACAGGTAGAAACGCGAGGAGCCACGGTCACCCTGGCGGCCGGCACGGCCACGCAGCTGGTTGTCGATACGGCGCGATTCATGGCGCTCGGTCGCGATGATGCGCAGGCCACCCAGCTCGGTCACCTTGTCGTGCTCGACCTTCCACTCGGCGCGCAAGGCTTCGACCTTGTTGCGGCGCTCGGACTCGGACAGCGACTCGTCGGCCTCGATGGCGGAAATCTGCTTTTCGATATTGCCGCCCAGCACGATGTCGGTACCCCGGCCAGCCATATTGGTCGCGATGGTGATGACGCCAGGGCGCCCCGCCTGGGCAATGATGTCTGCCTCGCGCTCATGCTGCTTGGCGTTGAGCACCTGGTGGGGCAGGTTCTCTTTCTTCAGCATCTCGTCGATGATTTCGGAGTTCTCGATCGAGGTCGTGCCCACCAGCACGGGCTGGCCGCGCTCGTAGCATTCACGGATGTCCTGGATCGCCGCTGCATACTTCTCGGGCGTGGTCTTGTAGACGCGGTCGAGCTGGTCATCGCGCTTGCTGGGGCGGTTGGGCGGAATCACCACGGTTTCCAGACCGTAGATTTCCTGGAACTCATAAGCCTCGGTGTCAGCGGTACCGGTCATGCCGCCCAGCTTGTTGTACAGGCGGAAATAGTTCTGGAAGGTGATCGATGCCAGGGTCTGGTTCTCGGCCTGGATTTCCACGCCTTCCTTGGCTTCAACGGCCTGGTGCAGGCCTTCGCTCCAGCGGCGGCCCGACATCAGACGGCCGGTGAACTCGTCGACAATCACAACCTCGCCGCCCTGCACCACATAGTGCTGGTCGCGGTGGTAGAGGTGCTGGGCGCGCAATGCGGCATACAGCTGGTGCACCAGCGTGATGTTGGCAGGGTCGTAGAGCGAGGCGCCTTCGGCCAGCATGCCCTTTTCGGCCAGAATGCGCTCGGCCGCTTCGTAGCCTTGCTCGGTCAGGTGGATCTGGTGGCCCTTTTCGTCGACCGTGAAGTCGCCCGGCTTGGTCACGCCCTCACCGGTGCGGGGGTCGGCCTCACCTTCCTGGCGCGTGAGCAGCGGCACCACTTCGCGCATCGCCAGGTAGGCGGCGGTGTGGTCTTCGGCCTGGCCGGAGATGATCAAGGGCGTGCGCGCCTCATCGATCAGAATCGAGTCCACCTCGTCGACGATGGCGAAGTTCAGCCGGCGCTGCACGCGCTCGCTGGCATCTTGCACCATGTTGTCGCGCAGGTAGTCAAAGCCGTACTCGTTGTTCGTGCCGTAGGTGATGTCGGAGTTGTAAGCGGCCTGCTTCTCATGCTTGGGCAGCTGCGACAGGTTGATACCCACCGACAGGCCCAGGAAGTTGTAGAGGCGCCCCATCCAGGTCGCATCACGTGTGGCCAGGTAGTCATTGACTGTCACCACGTGCACACCATTGCCGCTCAGCGCGTTCAGGTACACGGGCAGGGTCCCCGTCAAGGTCTTGCCTTCGCCGGTGCGCATTTCGGCGATCTTGCCGTAATGCAGGGCCATGCCGCCCAGCATCTGCACATCGAAGTGGCGCATCTTCATCACCCGCTTGGAGCCTTCACGCACCACGGCAAATGCCTCGGGCAGGATGTTGTCCAGCGATTCTCCGCCAGCGATGCGGTTCTTGAACTCCTGCGTCTTCTCGCGCAATTGTTCGTCGCTGAGCTTTTCGTACTCGGGCTCCATCGCATTGATGCGAGCGACGACCTTGCGGTATTGCTTGAGCAGGCGATCATTGCGACTGCCAAAAATTTTGGTGAAGAAATTGGTTGCCATGCGAACAGAACCACACAACCAGGGAATGCACTTGCGTCCACCCCTGCCATGCGACCGGAATTCCTAGTGATTAGTGTTGTGTCAGATGGAGGCAATGACCCCGGCTTCAATACCGGGAACGACGCCTGCCGAATAAAACATTCTACAACCCTGAATAGAATGCGTTGTGGCAGGTGCATTGCAATGTATGGCTATCGCCCCCGGGCTGCCCCTGACACCCCTATCCAGCCATGACCCAGCCATGATCCAGCCCCAACGTCGGCATTTCGCCGTCACCGTAGAACAAGCCGCAAGCGAGGCGCCCACCTTGGCCAGCCTCGTGGCTTTGACGCGGGAGTCTGCCACCCGCTTCAAACTGGTGGAGCCGCTGATCCCGCCGATGCTGCGCGCCTCGATCAAGCCCGGGCCCATCGATGGCGACCAGTGGTGCCTGCTGGTGGCCAACAATGCCTGCGCCGCCAAGATGAAGCAGCTGCTGCCGGCGATGGCGGCCCATCTGCGCGTCAAAGGCTACCCAACGGCAGACATTCGCCTCAAAGTACTGCGTTGAGCGACTCCGCCAGCGCCATTGAACACCGCCAGACGCAAAAAAGCCGTTCACAGCATTTGCTGGGAACGGCTTGGGAATCTGGTGCCGGTTATCGGAATCGAACTGATGACCTACCGCTTACAAGGCGGTTGCTCTACCAACTGAGCTAAACCGGCAACACACGGCATTCTATACGGGATTGCCCGTAACAAAGCCGAATGAGGCCTATTTGACCAGTTTGAGTGAAGGCTTGCCGCCCTTGCCTGCGCGGCCGGGCGACTTGCCATCGGGAGCCGGAGGCTCCTCGCTGGAGGTCACGACCTGCATCACCGGAGACGCAGCATTGGCCTCGCCAGCCGGTTCGCCCGCATCGCCAGCGCCTTCGAGCGCAGCCATCGCGATGTCGGCATCGTCATCAAGCAGGTCCTCAGGCGGCGGAAAGCCCATGCCCTGGCCGGTTTCACGCGCAAAAATGGCAACCACGCGGCTGACGGGCACCATGATGTCGCGCGGCACGCCGCCAAAACGGGCGGTGAACTCGATGTAGTAATTGCCCAGCTTGAGCGCACTCGTTGCGTCATAGCTGATGTTCAGCACAATTTCGCCGTCTTTGACAAACTCGCGCGGCACCAGCACCGTCTTGTCGACGCGAACGCTCAGGTACGGGGTCAGGCCATTGTCATTGCACCACTCCACCCAGGCGCGGATCAGGTACGGCTGGGTGGATGTTGTCTGGATTTCACTCATAGGACACTTTCTGCGCTCTCCAGCGCCACGGAGCACGGCCCCGCAGCGCTGCCCGCCCAATGGCGGGCCAGGCGGCTTTTACTTGCGCATGACCTTTTCGGACGGCGTCAGCGCCTCGATGTAGGCGGGACGCGAGAAGATGCGCTCGGCATACTTGAGCAGCGGCGCTGCGTTCTTGGACAGCTCGATGCCGTAGTAATCCAGGCGCCACAGCAGCGGCGCAATGGCCACGTCCAGCATCGAGAAGTTCTCGCCCAGGATGAACTTGTTCTTCAGGAACACTGGAGCCATCTGGGTCAGGCGGTCACGGATCTGTGCGCGGGCCTTTTCCAGTGCCTT
>NZ_KE148634.1:0-17572 GCF_000410635.1 Comamonas sp. B-9 | reverse complement strand
GGCACGCTCTTCCAAGGTGTGCACGTGCGTGAACAGCTCTTTTTCGAAGTTCAGCAGGAACAGGCGCACACGGGCGCGCTCGACGGGGTCGCCGGGCATCAGCTGTGGGTGGGGAAAGCGCTCGTCGATGTACTCGTTGATGATGTTCGACTCGTACAGGATCAGGTCGCGCTCGACCAGGATAGGCACCTGGCCATAGGGGTTCATCACACTGATGTCTTCGGGCTTGTTGAACAGGTCCACATCACGGATTTCAAAATCCATCCCCTTTTCAAACAGCACAAAGCGGCAGCGGTGGGAGAAAGGGCAGGTCGTTCCCGAATAAAGCACCATCATGGTGAGAGGCTCCTCAAAATCAAAAAAGAGTGGACTGCAGTCAATGCCGCCCACTCTACACAAATCGGCTACCCCAATTCAAGCCCTGCTCACAGGGACTGAACCGGCTGCACGCAAATACGTTTACTTCACGTCTTTCCAGAACGCCGCATTCAGGCGCCAGGTGATGAAGATGAGTCCCAGCAAAAATATCAGCACCCCGACGCCGACGCGCATGCGGGTGTTCTGGCTGGGATCACCCATCCATTGTAGATAGTTCACCAAATCACCCACACTCTTATCGAAATCAGTGGAGCTCATCTTGCCCGGCGTGACCTGCTGCCAGCCGGTGAACACCTGGGTTTTGTGTCCATGCTCCTCTACTTCTTGGTAGACCGGCACGCGCACGCCTTGCAGTTCCCACAGCACATGGGGCATGCCCACCGAGGGGAAGGCCATGTTGTTCCAGCCGGTGGCCTTGGTGTCGTCCTTGTAGAAGCCGCGCAGGAAGGTGTAGAGGTAGTCGGCACCGGTGCCCTGGTGGCTCGCGCGTGAGCGCGCGACCAAGGTCAGATCTGGCGGGTTGGCGCCAAACCACTCCTTGGCCTGCTTCGGATCGATGGCCGCCTTCATCGCCTCACCCACCTTGTCGGTGGTGAACAGCAGGTTGTCCTTGATCTGCTGCTCGGTGAGGCCAATATCCTGCAGACGGTTGTAACGCATGAAGGCGGCCGAGTGGCAGCTGAGGCAGTAGTTCACAAACAGCTTGGCGCCGTTTTGCAAGGAAGTGGTGTTGGTGGTGTCGGGCTTGAACTTGTCCCAGGCCACGCCGCCTTCGGCCGCCTGCACAGCACCGGCCCCTAAAAGCACACCCAGACCCAGGCATGCGGAGAGAATGATTTTTTTCATCGTGGGATGCTTTCTGGTTCAGTGCGCATGGAAGGTGACACGCTCAGGCACCGGCTTGGGTGTGCCTTTGCGGCTCCACCACGGCATCAGCAGAAAAAAGCCAAAGTAGAACAAGGTACCCACCTGGGAGACCTTTTCGCCAATCGGCGATGGCGGCTGCACCCCCAGATAGGCGAGCACCACGAAGTTCACGACAAACACCGCATACACATACTTGTGCCAGTGCGGGCGGTAGCGGATGGAGCGCACCGGGCTGTGGTCCAGCCAAGGCAGGAAGAACAGGATGATCACTGCCAGGCCCATCACCACCACCCCCCAGAACTTGGCGTCAATACCGCCCAGCGCTGCAATACCGGTGAAGGCAAAGGCACCAAACAGCGCCAGCACCACCAGCGCCACCAGCACCAGCAAGCCCTTGAGGATGGCGGCCATGCGGGTCTTGATGCAAACATAGGCCACGGCTGCGACCAGGATCACCGACAAAGCGACCATCATCTCACTGGTGATGGCACGCAGCATCGAATAGAACGGCGTGAAATACCAGACAGGGGCGATATGGTTGGGCGTCTTGAGCGGGTCGGCCGGGATGAAGTTGTTGTATTCGAGGAAGTAGCCACCCATCTCCGGCGCAAAGAACACGATGGCCGAGAAGATGAACAGGAACACCGCCACACCAAACAGGTCATGCACCGTGTAGTACGGGTGGAAAGGCACGCCATCGAGCGGCCGGCCCTGCGCATCCTTGGGCGCATTCGGGCCCTTGATCTCGATGCCATCGGGGTTGTTGGAGCCCACATCATGCAAGGCCAACAAATGCGCAGCAACCAGGCCCAGCAGCACCAGCGGCACGGCAATCACATGGAAGCTGAAGAAACGGTTCAGGGTTGCATCGCCCACCACATAGTCGCCCCGGATCAGCAGCGCCAGGTCCGGGCCGATAAAGGGAATGGCCGAGAACAGGTTGACGATCACCTGCGCGCCCCAGTACGACATCTGGCCCCAGGGCAGCAGGTAGCCCATGAAGGCCTCGGCCATCAGGCACAGGAAGATCGCGCAGCCAAAGACCCAGACCAGCTCACGCGGCTTGCGGTAGCTGCCATACAGGAGGCCGCGGAACATATGCAGGTAGACCACGACAAAGAAGGCCGAGGCGCCGGTGGAATGCATGGTCCGGATCAGCCAGCCCCAGGGCACATCGCGCATGATGTACTCGACCGAGGCGAAGGCTTTTTCGGCATCGGGCTTGTAGTGCATCACCAAGAAGATGCCCGTGACGATCTGGATCACCAGCACCAAAAGCGCCAGCGAGCCAAAGATGTACCAGAAGTTGAAGTTCTTCGGTGCGTAGTACTCCGACATATGGACCCGGTAGGCCTCAAATGCCGTGGGAAAGCGGTTCTCCAGCCAGTTGCCGGCCTTGGCGCCCAAGGTGGCGTTCGGCGATATCTCCTTGAATTCGTGTGCCATGGCGCTTCCTTATGCTTTTTTATCTTCGCCAATCAGCAGCTTGGTATCGCTCAGATACTGGTGCGCTGGCACTTCGAGGTTGTCGGGCGCGGGCTTGTTCTTGAACACGCGCCCGGCCAGGTCAAAGGTCGAGCCGTGGCAGGGGCAGAGAAAGCCGCCCTTCCAGTCATCGGGCAGCGAAGGCTGGGGGCCGGGCTGGAGCTTGTCGGTGGGCGAGCAGCCCAGGTGGGTGCAGATGCCGATCACCACCAACACCTCGGGCTTGATGGAGCGGGTTTCGTTCTTGGCGTAGTCCGGAGTCGGGTAGGCCGTGCGCTCCGATTTGGGATCGGCCAACTGGCCATCGAGCTGGGGCAGCTCGGCAATCTGCTCGGGCGTGCGGCGCAGGATCCAGATCGGCTTGCCGCGCCATTCGGCGGTGATTTTCTCGCCGGGCTTGAGCTCCGAGATATCCACTTCAACGGCAGCGCCGGCGGCCTTAGCCTTTTCTGACGGCTGGAAGGAGCTGACAAAGGGGACCGCAGTGGCGACTCCTCCGACAGCACCTGCGCATCCCGACGCTATCAGCCACGTCCTTTTACTGGAGTCGATGGAAGAATCACTCATGGGGCTCCTTGGTCAACGCTTATATCTCGGTTTTTGCGGATTGTATGAAGTGTCTTGCCCATCATGCAATGCGCCGAAACCCTTGAAGCTGAGCGATACTAGGCGTCATGTTTATTTGACAGGAGCAGCGCATGAGCTTCATGAAGGAATTCCGCGAGTTTGCGGTCAAGGGCAATGTGATGGATCTGGCCGTTGGTGTGATCATCGGCGCCGCTTTTGGCAAGATCGTCGATTCGGTCGTCAATGACCTGATCATGCCCATCGTCGGTTTGGTCTTTGGCAAGCTGGACTTCTCCAATCTCTTCGTGGTGCTGGGAACCATTCCCGATGGCGTGCCGCGCACACTCGACGCGCTGAAAAAAGCGGGCATCCCGGTGTTTGCTTATGGCAACTTCATCACCGTCGCGGTGAACTTCGCGATTCTGGCTTTCATTATTTTCATGATGGTCAAACAGATCAACCGCCTCAAGCGCGACACGCCCCCTCCAGCGCCCGCTGCCACCCCGGAAGACGTGGTGCTGCTGCGTGAAATCCGCGACAGCCTGCAGCAAAAGCGTTGATTTTTTGCAACAAAGAAGCAGAAATTCTGCTTCTTTTGCACCGCTACCCGGCAGCCTCTCGAGGCTGCTTTTTTATGCCTGCGCTTGCCCCGCTGCCAAACGGCGCGCCATCTGCACCGCCGCGATCAGGCTGGCCGCATCGGCCAGGCCCTGGCCGGCAATATCAAAGGCGGTGCCGTGGTCCGGGCTGGTGCGCACCAGCGGCAGGCCCAGGGTCACGTTGACGCCCTCGTCCAGCCCCAGGTACTTCACGGGGATCAGGCCCTGGTCGTGGTACATGGCGACCACCACATCAAAGGCGCCCGGGTGCCCGGCGCTGTGGCGGGCCCGCATGAACACGGTATCGGGCGGCTCCGGCCCGATCACCTGCATGCCCAGCGCCTGGGCAGCGGCCACCGCAGGCGCAATGTGCTCGAGCTCCTCGCGGCCCATCAACCCGGCCTCCCCGGCATGGGGGTTGAGCCCTGCCACCGCAATCCGGGGTGGCCGCCCCAGAGCACGCAGCAAGGCCTCGTGCGTGATGCGGATGGTCTCCAGCACCTGCGCCTGGGTCACCGCCTCAATGGCATCGCGCAGCGATACATGGATGCTCACCAGCACGGTGCGCAACGCCTCATTGGCCAGCATCATGCGCACGGGCATCTGTGCCAGTGGCAGCCCGGCATGCTCGGCCGCTTCAGCCTGCAGCAATTCGGTATGGCCGGGGAAGGCCAGCCCTGCCAGGTGCAGCGCCTCCTTGTTCAGTGGCGCCGTCACCAGCCCGGCAATCCGGCCTCGCAAGGCCTGGCGCGCAGCCCAGCGCACGCATTCGGCAGCAGCACGCCCGGCCTCGGCCTGCACCTGGCCAAAGGGCAATGGCCCGGGCAAGCCCGGCAGCGATAGCACCGGGATGCAGCGCGGCGGCACCTGCAAAGCCTCTTGCGGTTCAACAATCTCGGCCACCGGCAGCGCGCAGCGGCCTGGGCCCTGCAACAGCTGCGCTGCGCGGCGCATGGTCTGCAGCTCGCCCACGACAAAGCAGCCCTGCATTTGCGCAGGCGCATCGCGAAAGGCCTTGGCCACGATTTCCGGGCCAATGCCGGCAGGGTCGCCCTGGGTGATGGCGAGCAAGGGAGCGGAGTGCACAGGCAGGTCCTCTGGAGAACGCCTCAGGCGGGGTTGTCGATATCGATAAAGCGGTGCGCCACACCCAGTTGCTGGGCCACGGCGGCCGCAGCGGCGGGTGCGCCATAGCGCTCGGTGGCATGGTGGCCGGCTGCAAAAAAGCTCACGCCGGTCTCGCGCGCCAGGTGGGCCTGGGGTTCGGATATTTCACCGGTCAAAAAGCCATCAGCGCCGGCCGCCATCGCGGCCTCGAAGAAACCTTGTGCGCCCCCAGTGCACCAGGCCATGCGGCGGATGGGGCGCGGCGTGTCGCCCGTCACCAGGGTGACGGAGCGGCCCAGGGTCTGTTGGATGTGTGCAGCGACTTGCGCCGGCGCCGCCGCATCGAGGCTGCCGATAAAGCCCAGCTCCTGATCGCCAAAGCGGGCATCGGCCTGCCAGCCCAGCAGCGCACCCAGTTGGGCGTTATTGCCCAGCTCCGGGTGTGCATCCAGCGGCAGGTGGTAGGCGAACAAATTGATGTCGTGCTTGATCAGCAGCTCGATGCGCTGCTTCATCCAGCCGGTGATGCGGCCGTCGTAGCCGCGCCAGAACAGCCCATGGTGCACAAAGATGGCATCGGCCTGCTCGGCAATGGCCGCCTCGATCAGCGCCCGCGATGCCGTCACCCCACTGACCAGCTTGCGGATCTCCGCCTTGCCCTCCACCTGCAAACCATTGGGGCCGTAGTCTTTGAAGCGGGTGGGCTGCAGCAGCGCATCAAAGGCCTGCAGCATGTCTTGGCGGGTCGTAGTCATGCCCGATTGTCTCAGACCTGTGCGGCGCGCCACCCCAGAATCAAAAAACCCGCTGATGCCAGGCATGCAGCGAGTTGCGGGGCCATCAGTCTGATGCCGATTTACTTCTTGGCAACCCAGCCCTTGACGGCGAGCGGCCAAAAGCCCATCGCGACGCCGAGCACGCCCATCGCGGCCACGTAGTGCGCAGGCGCCATCACATCGGCCTGTTGCCAGACGGACACCAGCATCGGCGTCAAACCACCGAACACCGCATAGGCCATGTTGTAGGAGAAGGACAGGCCCGTGAAGCGCACTTCAGGCGGGAAGGCGCGCACACCGACGACGGGCAGCAGCGAGATCGCACCAACAAAGAAGCCCACCAGCGCATAGGTCCAGACCAGCGAGATCTCGGTGCCTGGCAGGTTCAGATAGAACAGATAAGCGGTCACGGCCATACCGCCCCAGCCCAGCACCATGGCGGCACGCGTGCCCCATTGGTCGGACAGCCAGCCCCAGAACACGCAGCCGATGGTCAAGGTCACGGTCGCCACCGCATTGGCCTTGAGGGCCACCGCAGGCGCGATATGGAACACCTTTTGCAGGTAGGACGGCGTGAACAGAATCACCACGACGACGGCGGTGGACAGGATCCAGGTCATCAGTGCCACGACCACGCTGGCTTCGCGGTGGTCGCGCAGGATGGTCTTGAGCGGCAGTTCGCGGTCGACCTGCTTGCGGGCCTGCATCTCCTGGAAGATGGGGGTCTCATGCAGGAACTTGCGCAGGTACACCGACACCAGGCCAAACACGCCGCCCAGAATGAAGGGAATGCGCCAGGCCCAGTCGTGGATCTCGGCCGCGCTGTAGACGCTGTTGAGCCAGACGCCAATGATCGAGCCCAGGAAAATACCGCCGGTAATACCCGAGGTCAGCGAGCCAATGGCAAAGCCGTAGCGCTTGGCAGGTGCGTGTTCCGCGACAAACACCCAGGCGCCGGGCATTTCGCCGCCAATCGCTGCGCCCTGCAGCACGCGCATGGCCAGCAGCAAGATGGGAGCGGCCAGACCGATGGTCTCATAGGTGGGCAGCAGGCCGATCACCAAGGTGGGCACCGCCATCAGAAACACCGACAGGGTGAACATCTGCTTGCGGCCCAAGATATCGCCAAAGTGGGCAATCAGGATGCCGCCAATGGGGCGTGCCAAGTAGCCGGCCGCAAAGATGCCCAGCGTCTGCAGCTGGCGCATCCAGTCGGGCATCGACGCCGGGAAGAACAGCGAGCCCAGTACATTGGCAAAAAATACAAACACCACAAAGTCATAAAACTCCAGGGTGCCGCCCAAGGCCGACAGGCCCAGGGTCTTGTAATCGTTCCGGTTCAAAGGCCGGTTGGCAGGCGAGGCGGCTTGGGCCCCACCTTGGTCAGCAGTCAGCGAAGTCATGTGTCCTCTACATTCCAGAGCAGGACAGCGCAAAGCGCAGCGCGTTATGGGCGCATATCAAGGGGTTCGGCGAGACCCGGGATGGCGGGAGTCAGGGCCAGCGAGAGGAGAGATGGACCCGTTCGCAGGGAACCACGATGAGCAAAAGAGCGCAGTCAAAAGGTTGGGGAACCATTCTAGGTACTTACCCTTTGGGCTCTGCCGGTGTCACGAAAAGTATCGCCCGCCACTGGGGCATGCCACCACAGCCGGCGGCGATGTTCAGCCTGATATTGTTCCGCAAGCAACTTATTTTGGAGGACTTCGCAGAAAATCGAACAGATTGGTACCGTTTCGAGAACGATGTCACCCCCATGACATCGCAAAAGACGATGGAATACATCGCAGATGACAGCGTTATGCACCAGAATGCGCAGAGCCCTCTGGCCCGAATCGAGCGCGAACCCATGCATGGTCTGCACAGCAGCTAGCGCCTTGGCAGAGCCTTGCCACCAAGCCCGGTGCCATAATCAATGGCAATGTTCTGCGCCGCTCAGGGCTGTTAGCCAGACGCGGCCACCCCACACCCAACCCCAGGTTTTATGAAACGCCTCTGGCTCCTTTTCGCGCAATCGGTCACTGTCTTGCTGGCCCTGTACTTTATCGTCGCCACCTTGCAGCCCGGCTGGCTGCAGCGCAACAATGCCGTACGCAGCAATGCCGGCATTGCGTTGATCGAGGCGCCGCAAAGCGAGGCCAACCGCGCCAGTGTGGCCACCAGCAGCTTCAGCCCTGCGGCCAAAAAGGCCTCGCCGGCGGTGGTCAGCATCAATACCAGCACGGCCGTGCGCCATCCGCGCGCCAATGATCCCTGGTTCCAGTTCTTCTTTGGCGACCAGGGCGTGCAAAACCAGGCGGGCCTGGGCAGCGGCGTGATCGTCAGCCCCGACGGCTATGTGCTCACCAACAACCATGTGGTGGAAGCGGCCGACGACATCGAGGTGACCCTGACCGATGGCCGCAAAGCCAAGGGCACGGTCATTGGCACCGATCCGGAAACCGACCTGGCCATCCTCAAGATCAGCCTGGACAAGCTGCCCGTCATCGTGCTGGGCAACTCCGACTCGGCCGAGGTGGGTGACCAGGTGCTGGCCATTGGCAACCCCTTTGGCGTGGGACAGACGGTCACCAGCGGCATCATCAGCGCGCTGGGCCGCAGCGAGCTGGGCATCAACACCTTCGAGAACTTCATCCAGACCGACGCGGCCATCAATCCCGGCAACTCGGGCGGTGCGCTGGTCGATGTCAACGGCAACCTGGTGGGCATCAACACGGCCATCTATTCGCGCTCGGGCGGCAGCATGGGCATTGGCTTTGCGATCCCCGTGGCCCTGGCCAAGAATGTGCTCGACAGCATTGTGCGCGACGGCAAGGTGACGCGTGGCTGGATCGGCGTCGAGCCCAATGACCTGACGCCCGAGTTGGCCGAAACCTTTGGCGTCAAGGCCGACAGTGGTGTGATCATCACCGGCGTGCTGCAAAGCGGGCCAGCTGCCAATGCCGGCATCCGCCCGGGCGATGTGATCACCCAGATCGGCGACATGCAGGTGCACCATGTGCAAAGCCTGCTGACTGCCGTGGCGGCTCTCGTACCCGGCACCACGTCCGAAGTGCAGCTGCGCCGGGGCGACCAGAGCCTGACCCTGCCGATCACCCCCGGCACCCGCCCGGTCAACAACCGCGCGATGCCCCAAGGCCGGCGTTAAACCCTGGGGGCGAGCGGCGTTGGCAGCGCCCTCGCCTTTGCGCGTGAATCAAAGGGATGTGGATCGGTGCCGTCGAGCCTGATCCCTGCAACTACACCGCACCAGCCCCACCCCAGGTGCTGGCCCTGCCCCACCAACAGCAAAGCCCCGGCTGACCTCAGGTCAGCACGGGGCTTTGGCGTATCTGGTGGGCAGGTAGCCGGTCAGGCCGCTGCGTCCGTGTCCGCTTCTTCTTCCTTCTTGGGCTGGTTGCGCGAGAACCAGGTAGCGCCCAGGATACCGACCTCATACAGAATGCACATGGGCACGGCCAGCGAAATCTGCGAGAGCACATCGGGAGGGGTCACCACCGCCGCGATGACAAAGGACAGCACAATGAAGTAACCCCGGAACGACTTGAGCTTGGCGATCTCGACGATGCCCAGCCGCACCAGCAGGATCACCACAATGGGGACCTGGAAGGCCAGGCCAAAGGCCAGGTAGAGCGACAAAATGGCTTCGACATAGGAGGCAATATCGGGCGTGGCCGCCACGCTCGACGGCGTGAAATGCTGGATAAAGCCAAACATGCGATCGAGCACAAACAGCTGCACAAAGGCAATGCCGGCATAGGCCAGCAAGCTGCCAAAGAAGATCAACGGCAGCGCAAACTTGCGCTCATGCATGTAGAGGCCCGGGGCCACAAAGGCCCAGAGCTGGTACATGATCCAGGGCAAGGCCAGCAAAATGGCCGCCATACCCAGCACCTTCAGCGGCACGATGAAAGGCGAGAACACGCCCACGGCAATCAGCTTGGCATCGGGCGGCATGTGCATCTTGATCGGATGCGCGATGAAGTTCATCAGCCCATCGGGGCCAGGCCAGAAGGCCAACAAAGCCAGGGCCACGAGCACGCCACCAATGCTGTAGAGCAGCCTATCGCGCAGTTCCATCAGGTGCTGCACAAAGGGCTGCTCGGTGCCGGCCAGCTCGTCTTCTTTAGAAGGGATTTCGGACATGGGGATATCTGTTGCGGATCAAGGCCTCACGGGAGCGCAGCGCGTTAGCGCAGGCTGCAGCGCCCCGGGCCGATGGAAGTACCAGTGAGAAAACATGCCAACGCGCGGCTCTGGGAGCGGGCTGCGTTGCGGGCGCCATCACAGGCCAGACGATGGCTTCTTGGGCCGAAAACGTGCCACGCGCGCTGCACCCGATTGCACATGGGTGCGCACACCCGCCTGGTGCTTGTACCACTGGGGTGTGGCGCCACGCCTCACGCGCCAGTTCTTGCGAGGGTGGTGGTAGACCGGAGCCACCGCCGATGCCGAGCCGCCGTCATAGCTCTCGGCATAGGGATCGGCGGTGTAGAAGCTGTCGTCGCTGCCCGATGAAGCCGTTCCATTGGCCTGGTCGTTGAGGTTTTTCTCGAAGTCTGCGGAGTTGGTGCGGATGGTGCTTTCCACATCACGCGCGGCCGACTCGACGTTCTCCTTCATCTTGCGCAGCTCGTCGAGCTCCATCGATCGGTTGACCTCGGACTTGACGTCGTTGACATAGCGCTGCGCCTTGCCCAGCAATGTGCCTACCGTGCGCGCAACGCGCGGCAGTTTTTCAGGGCCAATGACGATCAGTGCCACCGCACCGATCAAGGCCATCTTGGAGATACCGAGATCAAACATTCCAACCCCATCGAATGCACACAAGCGGTTGCTGCGGCTTGCCCGCAGCCCCTGTCATGCGCACATCAGCCCTTGTTCTTGGCTTCGACGTCGATGGTGGTGTTCTTGTCAGCCGCAGGCGACTGACCCACTTGCTGTGCCGTGGTCGTCGTGGATGCAGCGGGCGAGGCGGATTCGCCGCCGTCCTTGATGCCATCCTTGAAGCCCTTGACGGCACCACCCAGATCGGTGCCGATGTTCTTGAGCTTCTTGGTACCAAATACCAGCACCACGATGAGCAGAACAATCAGCCAATGCCAAACAGAAAAGGAACCCATGAAATTCTCCTAGCGAATATGCGCATTTTAGACGCCTTGGGCATCTACCGGTTTCGTAATACTGTCACGCGGCCAGGGCTTCAGCCCGTGGCCTGCGCAGGGCTCAGCCCTTTTTCCAGGGCCGGGGGCCGCCCAGCAGGTGGATGTGCAGATGGTGCACCTCCTGGCCGCCCTCTTCGCCGGTGTTGACCGTCAGCCGGAAACCCCCTTGCGGATAGGGATGGCAGCCGTTATCCAGCGCCAGTTGCGGCGCCTTGATGAGCATGCGGCCCAGCAACGGAGCCTGTTCGGCGCCGACCTGTGCCATCGAGGCAATATGCAGCTTGGGCACCATCAGCAGATGCACGGGCGCGGCTGGGTGGATGTCCTTGAACACCAGCATATCCTCGTCTTCATAGACCTTGCTCGACGGGATCTGGCCGGCAATGATTTTGCAAAAAAGGCAATCAGGATCGTGCATAAACTTCTTATCTCTCAAAACAAGGGTGCCGCCGTCGCTGGCAACCCGCAGTAACCGGCACAAGCAGCAACTGTGCCAACAGGCAGTAGATTACACCTTGAAACCAGATCGCACACCAACATCCGCCCGGTGCTTGGTGAGCCAGTTCTCGCCGGAGACACGGCCCCGCTCGCACAGCTCGCGCACAAAAGGCGCATCCGAGCGGTTCTTGCTCGATGCGCCATAGCTCTTGAGCACGGCACCTCCATCGACATGGTGCATCAGCATGTACTTGTAGCGCTCCCGGTCCAGCTTGCCTTCATCGAGCAGGCGGCGCACAAAGCCCATGGCGCGCAGCTCGGCCAGCAAGCTGGCGTTGAAGGTGATCTCGTTGATGCGGTCCATGATCTCCTGGGCATTGGTCGGCACCTCGTTGTATTCAATGGGGTTGAGCTGCACCAGCAGCACATCGCTGTTGCCCGTCTGGTAGATCAGCGGGTAGAGCAAGGGGTTGCCGGAGTAGCCGCCATCCCAGTAGTACTGGTCCTTGATCTCGACGGCCTTGTACATCATCGGCAGGCAGGCTGAGGCCATCACCGCGTCGGCCGTCAGCCGCTTGCCGCTGAAGACTTCCCCCTTGCCGGTGCGCACATTGGTGGCGCAGACAAATACCCGGGGCGCATTGCGGCCCTGCTCATGCTGGAGAAAGTCAAAGTCCACCACCTTTTCCAGCAGGCGGCGCAAGGGGTTGATGTCGAGCGGGTTGGTCTGGTAGGGCGAGAGCCACTGGCTCATCATGTCCCAGATGGCCTTGCCGGCCATCGGCACACCCGCCATCAGGCTGCCCATCGTGCCCACCCCTTCCCAGAACTGCTTGAGGCTCTCGCGGGCCGATTCGCAGCCCGCATCATGGGCTTTGCGCTTGTCGGTTTCGGTGGCTGCTGCCTTGCCGTAGCCATAGGCCATCACCACGGCGTTCATCGCCCCGGCGCTGGTGCCGCTCACACCTTCTATCCACAGGCTGCGGTCAGCCAGCAAGGCATCGAGCACGCCCCAGGTAAAGGCGCCATGCGAGCCCCCGCCCTGCAAGGCCAGGCTGATGGGCGGCGTGTTCTCGTCCACCCCCTTGGAGCGGGGCACCCGCTTGGGCGCTTCAGCCTCAGCGGGGGCTGCTGGCTCCGGCGTCTCGGGTGCTGGTGTGTGGCTAGCCATTGATGGCCTGGTCTTTGTTCATCGCCACCATGCCGCGCACGATGCGATAGAGGAACCAGACGGAAATGAGGGTCCAGGCGATCCAGCCCGGAACGACGAAGAGGAACCACAGCGGCGCGGTGATGACATACAGCACGCCGGCCCAGACCACGCTGCGAATGCGCCAGGAAAAATGGCTTTGCTGCCAGGTACCCTGCGCATCGCTGCGCTTGACCAGGTCAATCACCAGCGCAATCAACAGCAGCACGATGCTGGCCTGGGCGGTGGGCACCACCGCTGCCACGGCCACAATCAGGTGCAGCAGGTAGCTCACCCAACCCCAGGTCTTGAGGCTTTCCATCGCAGCCGAATCAACGGTCTTCACGTCAACGACGTCGTTCATGCGGAACTCCCTTCTTCAGCTTCACGGTCTATCACCTTGCGCATCGCTTTTTCTTCGAGGCCACTCAAGCCCTCGCGGCGCGCCAGCTCGTTCACCACATCGGCGGGGCTCAGGCCATAGTGGGCCAGCGCCACCATCGTATGAAACCACAGATCGGCCACTTCGTACACCAGCTTGGAGGCTGGCGCGCCATGGTCCACATCCTTGGCCGCCATCACCACTTCGGTCGCCTCTTCCCCCACCTTCTTCAAAAAGGCATCCGGGCCCTTGTGCAGCAAGCGTGCCACATAGCTGGTCTCAGGATCGCCGCCATTGGCGGGTTTGCGCGACTCCAGCACCTCGGCCAGACGCAGCAAGGCATCGGTGGAGGACAGGGCAGCGGAAGCAGAGGTATCAGTCATAACGAAAATATAGCGAAGCAGCCACCCAGGGCTGCCAAAGAAGACAGTGCCGGGACAGGGATTATTTGTAGATCGATTCCGGGTCTTTCAAGACCGGATCGACCGCTTGCCACTGGCCATCCCGCAACACACTGTAAAAACAGCTATGGCGACCGGTGTGGCAGGCGATGCCCGGCTCATGCCCGGTCTGGGTCACGCTCAGCAGCACCACATCGTTGTCGCAGTCGATGCGGATCTCATGCACGGTCTGCACATGGCCGGACTCCTCGCCCTTGAACCACAGCTTGCCACGCGAGCGGCTGAAGTACACCGCCCGGCCCAGCTCGGCCGTATGGGCCAGCGCTTCGCGGTTCATCCAGGCAAACATCAGCACATCCTTGGAGTGCTGCTCCTGCGCAATGACGGGCACCAGGCCCTGCGCGTCCCATTTCACTTGATCGAGCCAGTTCATGCGGGGAATTGTCTCGCATTCAATGCAGTTGTGCGCAATGCAGGGAGAAAACAGCCGCAAAAGAAAACGGCCCGGTGCATGCCATGCAGCCGGGCCGGAGAGGCTCACGCTCAGAACGCTCAGTCCTGGAGACGACGGCCCTGGCGCTGCGGCAGGGCCTTGCCTGCCAACAGCACCAGCAGCAGCGCCATCAAGGCCAGCGCCCAAGCGGCATTCACGGGCACCCGCTTGACATCGGTGGGCGGCGTGTTGGTAAACAGCGCAGACGACGTGGCCTCGTTGTTTGCTGCCACCGGGTCATACACATCGCTGCTGGCACGGGTTGTGATCGTGATGGCAGCGGTGGAGGCCGGCGTGAACTTGGTGGTACAGGTGATCGACTCGCCCACCGCCAGTGCCGCCACGGGCTGGGTCGGCGTGCAGACCGTGACCGCACCGGCAGGCGCGCCGCTGACGTCACAACGTGCATGGGTCGCCGTGGCCGGGCCTGCGTTGCGGCAGGTCGAGGTCAGCGTGAACTCCACCCCTACCTTGGCATCGAGGGTGGCGGGCATGCTCACCTGCATATCCGCGGCTTGCGTTGGCGTGCTCACCGAGCAGGCAGCGCTGCAGCTGCCTGCTGCACTGCTGCCCACGGTGTTGACCACATTCGGGCTGGTCACCGTGTCGTCCACGCGCACCGTGTATTCAAAGGCCACCGTGCCCGGCGCTTGTGGGCTGCCGCCCGGCACCGTTGCTGGCTGCGTGCAGGTGCTGCCTGCGGCCACGCAACCCGCCGTCCAGCCTTCGCCCGTGCCGACATAGCGGGTACCCGCAGGCACCGTCTCCGTCAGCACCGTCGAGCCGGGCGTGCCACCCGTGTTGCTGACCAGCACCTGGTAGGTGAGCTTGTCGCCGGGCTTGATCACATAGCCCGCTGGCACGGGCGCGTCGTTCACCTTCACCAGCACATTGGTCACCGTCACCGCCGAAGGTGTATTGCCGTTGACGGCCTTGGCGTCGCTGTTGTTGGCGGTGTCGCTTTCGTAGCTTTGCGTTGCTGCCGCCATGCTGGCGCTGATCGCACCTTCTGCCGCAGCAAAGGTCGCCGTACAGCTGAGACTTCCCCCCACCGCCAGGTTGGCGTTGGCATCGCAGATTGCGGCAATGCTTGTGCCACCATTGTTCACGGTCATCACGCAGCTGGCATTGAGGGCCTCCGCCGGTCCATTGTTGGTGCACTGGCCGGAGATAGTCACGCTTTGACCCACCACCACAGCGCCAGACGGGATCGTCGTGATCTGCGCCTGCATGTCCGCCACCGCATTGGCCGTCTCTGCCATGCAACCACCGGCCGCGCAAGCGGCTGGCACATCGCTGGTCACCGTATTGATGATCTTGCCGCTGCTGGTCGCTGGGGCAAGCACTTCCACCGTGAACTGAACAGTTTGCTCACCGGCCACACCTTCTGCGCTTTGTGCGGGCACCGTCACGCTTTGCTCGCAGGTGCTTCCTGCTGCTTCGCAGACCGGTGCTTGGCTCCAACCCTGGCTCTCGTTAGGGGCGATGCCGCCTACAAACTGGGTGCCTTCTGGCACGGTCTCGGTCAGCACGAGGGTGCTGGCAGTACCGCCCGCGTTGGTCACCCGCAGTTGGTAGGTCAGCGTGTCGCCGATCTTGGCTGCGTAGTTGGCGGGCACAGCCGCACCGTTGACTTGCGCCAGGGTCTTGGCGATGTTCAGCTCGGCGGGCGTGTTGACCTTGACGGTCCTCGTCGCCGTGTTGTTGCCCGGTGCGCCATCGTACAAGTCATTGCTGGTGGCCACGCTCACGGCATAGTCACCGGCTGCACTTGGCGTGATCTTGGTGGTGCAGGTGATGCTGTCGCCCGATGCCAGCGTTGCGGCTGGCGTCGTGGGCGCGCAGATGGTTTGTACACCAGCGGGAGCCGTCACCAGGCAAGCCGCGTTCAAGGCCGTTTGCGGGCCATTGTTCTTGCAGATGCTGGTGTAGATCAGCTCCACACCCGTGGTGCTGGTCGTGCCCGGTGTCACCGTCACGGTGGCCTGCATGTCTGCATGCTGCGTGCCGGTCGTCACCTGGCAGCTGCTGCAGCTGCCGACACTGCTGGTAGCCGTGTCAACGATGCTCGCCGTGCTGCCTGGGCCAGCCACGGTGACGGTGTAGGTAACGGTGCTCGTTTGGCCCGCGCCCACTGCCACCGTCTGGCTGCAGGTGCTGGATGCCGCAGCACAACCTGCACTCCAACTCTCACCCGTTCCGGTGTAAGTGGTACCTGCTGGCACGGTCTGGCCCACATCGGTGCTGCCTGCCGTGCCGCCGCTGTTCACCACGGTCACGGTGTAGGTCAGCACATCACCGGGCTTAGCCAGGTAGCCCGCTGGCACGGGGCTGCCGTTCACGGCGGTCAACACATTGGTGGTCACCAAGCTGGCTGCGGTGTTACCCACCGTCGACTTGGTGTCGGTGTTGTTGGCCGTATTACTGTCATAGCTTTGCGTTGCAGCTTGGATGCTTGCGCTGATAGCACCTTCAACAGCGGTGAAGCTGGCAGTACAGCTGATGCTGCCACCCATTACCAAGGTCGCATTTGCACCGCAGGTCACTGCAGTGTTGTTGCCGCCATTGCTCACTGTCATCTCGCAGCTGGCGTTGACCGCATTGGCTGGGCCATTGTTGGTGCACAAACCAGTGATGGTGACGCTTTGACCCACGACCACCGCACTTGGCAAGCTGCTGGTGATCTGCGCTTGCAGATCGGCAACTGCGTTAGCAGTTTCGACCGAGCAAGTACCAGAGGCGCAAGCAGCTGGGATGTCGCTGCTCACGGTATTGGTGATCTTGCCGTTGCTGGTCGCTGGGGCAAGCACTTCCACCGTGAACTCTACGGTCCGCTCACCGGCCACACCTTCGGCGCTCTGCGCTGGCACCGTCACGCTTTGCGTGCAGGTGCTGGCTGCCACGCCGCAAGCTTGTGTTGTCTGGCTCCAGCCTTGAGTTACATCAGGAGCGCTACCACCCACAAACTGGGTACCTTCTGGCACGGTTTCAGTCAGGACCGTAGTGCCAGCGGTACCACCGGTGTTGGTGATCACCATTGCGTAGGTCAGCGTGTCGCCAATCTTGGCGGCGTAGTTGGCGGGCACAGCCGCGCCGTTCACTTGCGCCAGGGTCTTGACGATATGCAGATCTGCAGGGGTGTTGACCTTGACGGTGGTCGTTGCACTGTTGTTGCCAGTAGCTGCGTCGTACAGGGTGTTGCTGGTGGCTATGCTCACGGCATAGTCACCGGCTGCACTTGGTGTGAGCTTGGTAACGCAGGTGATGCTCTCACCCGAAGCCAAGCTCGCCGCTGGCGTCGTGGGTGTACAGGTCGTCACTGCACCAGCTGGAGTGGTCACCGCACAAGATGCATTGATTGCGCTTTGTGGGCCATTGTTCTTGCACACGCTGGTGTAGATCAGTTCCGCGCCAGTCGTGCTGGTCGTGCCTGGCGTCACCGTCACGGTTGCCTGCATATCTGCATGCTGTGTGTCGGTAGTCACCACACAGATCGTGCAGGTACCCACCGAGCTGGTGACGGTGTCCACGATGGTGGCGGTTGTACCTGGGCTAGCCACGGTGACCGTGTACTGCAGCGTGCTGGTCTGGCCTGCACCGACTGCCACGGTTTGTGCGCACTGCGTGCCTGCTGCGGTGCAACCTGCGCCCCAGCCTTGACCCGAACCTGTATAGGTCGTGCCTGCTGGCACGGTCTGGCCGACATCGGTGCTACCTGCCGTGCC
>NZ_APCR01000538.1:0-5704 GCF_000410635.1 Comamonas sp. B-9 | reverse complement strand
CGCGACCGCCTGGCACAAGGCCTGCCGCTGCCCGCGCCCAGCCGAACCCACCGCGTGCAGGTGCTGATTGCCGGCGGCGGCGTTGCCGCGCTATCGGCTGGCCGTGCCTTGCGCCTGGCAGGCACCAGCGATGTGGCCCTGCTGGAGCTGGAAGACCAGGCCGGCGGCAACAGCCGGGGTGGCACCGTGCAAGGTCTGCGCTGCCCCTTGGGCGCCCACTACCTGCCGGTGCCAGGCGACCAGGCGCCCGAGGTGCAGGATCTGCTGGAAGAACTGGGCGTGCGCCAGCGCATGGCCGGCCGCTGGCAGTACAAGGACGAGTACCTGTGCTTCAGCCCGCAGGAGCGCCTTTTTATCCATGGCGAATGGCAGGAAGGCCTGCTGCCCACGCAAGATGTGGCCGCCAGCACCATCGCCCAGTACCAGCGCTTTGCCCAGCTGGTGGATGACGCCATGCGCGCCCAGCCCTTCAGCATGCCCACCATGCGCAGCTGGCAGGCCCAAGGCGGCCTGGCGCCCGCCCACCAGGCGCTGGATGCGATCCGTTTTGACACCTGGCTGGCCCAGCAGCAGCTGGACGACCCGCACCTGCGCTGGTACCTGGACTATGCCTGCCAGGACGACTTTGGCGCCGGCTGCGCCCAGGTGTCGGCCTGGGCCGGCCTGCACTACTTTGCCAGCCGCCATGGCTTTCAAGCGCCAGGCATGCCAGACGACGCGCATGACAGCGTGCTGACCTGGCCACAGGGCAATGGCTGGCTCAGCGAGCAGCTCACAGCGCCAGTGCAGGCCGCCGGCTGGCTGCACAGCGGCCACACGGTGATGCGGATTGCCGAGACGCGCCAGGGTGTGGAGATCGACAGCTTCAACCACGCCAGCCAAAGCATGGAGCGCTGGCTGGCCGCGCACTGCATCGTGGCGCTACCGACCTTCATCGCGGCCCACGTGGTGCAGGACCCGCCCGACTTTCTGCGCGCCGCCGTGCAGGCGCTGGACTGGGCGCCCTGGCAGGTGACCAATGTGCATATCCGCGCGCCGCTGCGCGACCGTCCCGGCGCCGAACTGGCCTGGGACAATGTGCTGTACGACGATGTGACCCACGGCGGCCTGGGCTACGTCAACGCCGGCCACCAGCGCCTCAATGCCATGCAGCAGCTGCCCACCGTGCTGACCTGCTACCGCGCGCTGGGCGGCAACCAGCCCGGCGCCAGCGCCCGCACCGCCCGCCAACACCTGCTGGCCCAAAGCTGGGAAGCCGCCCGCGACCAAGCCCTGGCGACGCTCGCCCGCGCACACGCCGACATCTACGAAAAAACCACCCAGGTCGAGGTCATGCGCTACGGCCACGCGATGGCCATCCCCCGCCCCGGCACCCAGACCGTGCTGAGCCGCATCGGCCAACCCGCCAGCAGCGCCAAGCGTCCAGCGCTGATCAACGGCGAACGCCTCCAAGCCCTGCCCACCCCAAGCACCGGCCGCCTGCATTTTGCGCACAGTGACTGGTCGGGGTATTCGGTGTTTGAGGAGGCGTTTACGCGGGGGTTGTATGCGGGGGTGGGAATACTGAAATTTGCTATTTAAATACTAACAAAGTACGTGTTAAATCGATTCTATCCATTTTCCGATCTAAAATAAATCCAAATTTACGCGAAATATTGAATTTAAATAAGCTGTCGCAACAAATATTACCAATTACAGCACTGAATAAATAGCAAATTCAGCCCCTTAGTTACAAAAAAATTCTATTGTTAAATAAAGCTTATACTTAAGACTTTTGAACAAAAATATTTTATAAGCAAATTTTATTTTGTCGCCCCGGCTTTTTTCCGAAATTAAGTACACCTGTCAAAGCATCATATTCGGTCACAGGATTCATCCACGTGATATTCTTAGTTGCCGCGGTCAGCTCTGGTATGGATGCAAATGCCTGTTTAGCAAGATCATCTCTTGAAGTAACAAAATTACCCATATATTGGGCTGCATCTATGATATGACTATCTTTCAAAGCTGCATCTTTGAATTTTTCTTCTGCTTTAGAAGATGCAATTTTATTTTTTGACTCATCCTTGTGCTCAATTATTTCAATCTGACGTCTAGCAAACATTGCAGCCAGCCATTTAGTAGAGTATTTAGATTGATGCTTTCTCCACTCACCGAGCAATGTTTTACACGCTACAAATGAGTGATTATTCTTCGCTATACTTTCCAGAGTATCGCGACATGATTTAGAAACTGGATGCTCTGTCTCGCCGGAAGACCTTGCTACATTAGCATCTATTACTACTTTATGCTTCGCTGCCAAAGATATTCTCCTCAACTGCATTAAGATATTCACCATCTGCTTGCATACTGACTTCATCAAAGTCAACCGGCCATGGACCAAAAGCACCGTTTTCGTCTACTTCCGCCTTATTGACTTTTGATCGACCTGTTTTTAAGTCTTGCGTAAACCAATTTAAGGACAGCGAATTTTTGTCTAGCAGACGTTTTGCGACTAATGTCTGAATTCCTCTAATAAGAATAGCGCTATGCGTTTCTATAACCACTCTAACGCCTCTTTGCACAGCTCTGTTTACGATCTCAGCAAGTCTCAGCTGTGCACGAGGATGAAGGTGAAGCTCTGGTTGTTCTATATAGACAACCTGTTTTTCATTTGATGTTATTAGTGCAATGAGAACCGGAAGCGTTTGCGAAACACCAAATCCGACGTCTGCAATATTGACACAGTCAGTTTGCATCGCTCCTTTATAGCGAGAAACGCGAACTTCGACACGAGTATCGTTAATGCGAGTAGTTTCGATATTAGAAGCTAGCCCCAATGACTGAAGATCTTCAACCAATTGGTCAAAATTTTTTCTTTTCTTAGGATTTTCCCGCCAATCGCTAATTATACTCGCCACATAAGATTCAAATGACCCGGGGTATATATCTGAGGCTGCCGCAAGGCGATATGATCTTTCTGGATTACCCCTTAACCCAGGTACGTGTATCATATTTTTTGCGAGGCCTTCTATCATTGCAGATGGAGCAATTCCCATCTTAACTGAAGAAAATACACCACCCTTCGCACCAAACTCTACATTAAGAAAGCATTTTTTTCGAATTATATTCCACTGAGCATTTAGCTCTTTATCCTTGAACAACTTTAAGATCGGATTATCAATATTAGGAAGTTGTTTAGATATTTCATCGTGCGATGTCTTTTCGGTAATTGTCAGACCATCAGGAATCTCGTCATCGCGAATCGAGACTGAGTGAACAACAAGTCCAACAGTTGAGCTTCTCTTAAAGGTTGCGCTTGAACTGAACTTTTCACCATCAACCGAAATGGTGAAATTTCTTACTCTTGATTGTCCAGTTTTTGAAAGCGCATCAGATGAGTCTGATAATCTAGCATTCGCACCATCCAAAACTAATGCACCGGTATCAAAATTACTTTCAATAGTTTGTTTTATCAAAAGAAGCGGTTGCATAAAGCTAGACTTCCCCGAGCTATTTGCTCCGGCAAGAATGGTAAGACCATTTAAATCTATCGACGTAGCAGAAAAAATTGACTTATAACCCCTGATTGTAATTTTCATTTTATTTCAAATTTGAATCTAAATAATCAGATAAGTATGATTGCAAACAAATAATAGAGCAGCTATATGCTTTTGAAAATGCCACTGTAAATTCACTAAAATAAAAAGTAAGTGCAAATTGCGTTACACAATAAATCCTAGCAAAGACACTATAGCTTACAAGTATGCTTTTTGACACATCTGACAACACTTTTTGAACTAAGGTGCGACTTGGAAGGTGTCACGCCTAAGATAGCTAAAACTTGTTTGGGATATCTAATCAGCAATGAGGAGCGCTCACCATCTCAGACTTGAGTTGATGTTGACACATCGAAGCTAAGCGCTTAGTGAAGGCTCACCTCAATCTGAATAATCTCTGGTCTTGGATCCTTGAAACATCGCCGCAAGATATTTTTTTTATATCGATAGAGTGATAAGCATACCCTTGGTCTAGACCTTTAAAGCCACACGTTCGAAAGGGGCTGATTCCCAACCTTCATCCATAAGAATAATTCTCATTTAAGATAAAAGATATATCTTAGATACGGATTGAACATACCATGCCCTTGCAACTGAGCCTTCCCACTTCCCCTTCCCCCGAGCTGTTGGCTGCGCGTGCGCCTGAGCGGGCGCGCCATGAGATCAAGCTTCGCCGCACTACGGTGGAGTCGGTGGAGCAGCTGACGCCGCATATGCTGCGCATCCGTTTGCAGGGTGCCGACCTGGCGGGCTTCAGCAGCTTGGGCTTTGATGACCATGTGAAGCTGCTGTTTCCGGATGCCAATGGCGAGCTGGAGTTGCCGCCGCCTGGTAGCGAAGGCCTGCCGCCGGCGATGCGCGAGGCGATGCGGGACTACACGCCCCATTCTTACGATGCGCAGGCGCAGACCTTGACGATTGACTTTGCGGTGCATGAGGCGGGCCCGGCAACAGCCTGGGCGCTGCAGGCGGCCAGCGGGCATGCGCTGGGGATTGCGGGGCCGCGCGGCTCCTTTATCGTGCCCACGGCGTTTGATGGGCACTTGCTGATTGGTGATGATGCGGCGCTGCCAGCGATCACGCGCCGCCTGCGCGAGCTGCCTGCCGGCACCCAGGCGGTGGTGGTGGTGGAAGTGAATGACGCGGCTGACGAGCAAGCGCTGGAGAGCGCTGCGGATCTGCAAGTGCACTGGGTGCACCGCCAGGGCCAGCCGGCCGGCGACGCGCAGCGGCTGCTAGCGGCTTTGCGCCAGATCGATGCGCCCGCTGGCGATTACTACAACTGGGTAGCGCTGGAATCGACGGCCGCCAAGGCGCTGCGTGCAGCGCTGATTGCCGAGCATGGCGCCCACCCCAAATGGACCAAGGCAGCGGCCTACTGGAAGCGTGGCAGCTCCGGCGTGCATGAAGTCATTGAAGAGTGACCGCACACATCCATTATTCAGGATAGGCGCGCAGATAGCCCAGCAGTTGCACGATACGCGCCTTGGTCAGGCTGTTGCGGTACTCGCTGCGCGACAGCGCTGAGGAGCTGCCAAAGTCCTGGGCGTTCCAGGTGCCGTCGATAAAAGCGGCCTCGCTGGTCATAAAGCTCAGCCAGTTGCGCTGCGCGGCGCGCAGCTTTTGCGCGCCGGTGGCGCCCACCTTGGCCATCAGCGCGCGGTAGGTCTGGTTCAGCTCCACATCAAGCTGCTTGGCATAGGCGCTGCTGGCGCGCAGCATGTCTGCCGTCGTGTTCTGGTTGCCGATGGCGGCCTCCAGCGGCTGTATGCGCTGCTCAAACGCGGCCAGGCGGTCGGGGGCATCGGGGTTGTCCACGGCCATTGCGGCTGTCGATACCAATATGGCAGAGCCCAGACAAGCGGCGCGCATCCAAGACCAGCGGGGCTGGCGGCGGTGGTTGAAGACCATGAACATCCTCCTGATAGTTGATGAAAAAATAGGCAGTTCGATCAGTTGATCTCGCTGGCGGCAATACCCGCATTGCCGGACTGCGGCGCCGCCGTGCCAGACGGCGTGGCGCGGCGCCAGACCATGCCGCCATCGGCCGTGGGCACCGGTTGACCGACGGTACCGGACGACACCGGCGAGACGACCACACCGCGCTCAATCGGCGGTGGGTTGCCCGAGGGCTGGCCCTGCGGCGCGCTGGCGCTGCCAGGGAA
>NZ_APCR01000534.1:0-22803 GCF_000410635.1 Comamonas sp. B-9 | reverse complement strand
CGGCCTGGCCCGGCATGTCAGTCACCATGGCCGGCGGCATCGGCGCCGCTACCGCCAGCTGCAGCAGCGCCGGCATCCGCGCCACCGGGTTTGCGGCGGCGGCGACGGCGCTTCTTGGCTGGCGCATCTGCATGGGCTTCGCTGTCGCCGTCCATGGCCTGCTGGGCCACCTGGTCCAGGCTGGAGTCCTCTTGCGCCTCATGGGCCGCAGCGGGCTTTCGCGGTGCACGCTTGGGCTTGGGCGCGCCCGTCTTGGGCTTGGCGCGTTGCTCTTCGCGCACCTGGGCGATCAGGTCTTCGCGGCGGGCCTCATCGGCCTGCTGGAACTCCTGCCACCAGTTGGCCAGCGCCTCGTCGACCTCGCCAACATCGGCGCGCAAACGCAGAAAGTCAAAACCGGCACGGAAGCGCGCCTGCGCGATCATGCCAAACGGCGTGCTGCCGGTGCGCTTTTCAAAGCGCGGTTGCATCACCCAGATCTCGCGCATGTCAGCGGCGAGCTTGCCCCGGCCGGAGACATCGCCAATGCGGTGGTTGAAGACGTCGTCGATCGCATCCTGCAGCGCCGGGTGCGGGTGCTCACCCTTGAGCATGCGCTTGTCCCAGCCGGCCTTGACGTCCTGCCACAGCACGCAGGCGAGCAAGAAGCTCGGCGCCACGCTCTTGCCTTCGGCCACGCGGCGGTCGGTGTCCATCAGCGCGGCCTGCACAAAGGGCAGGTCGGCGCGGTCCACCACCACATCCAGGAGCGGGTAGATGCCCTTGGCCAGGCCCAGCAGGCGCAGCTGCTCGATCGAGGCCAGCGAATGGCCCGTCTGCAACAGCTTGAGCATCTCGTCAAACATCCGGCTTTGCGGCACTTCCTGCAGCAGCTGGGCACATTCGACGAGCGGCTTGGCGGTCTTGGGGTCGAGCGTGAAGCCCTTCTTGCTGAGCTTGGCGGCAAAGCGCACCGCGCGGATGATACGCACCGGGTCTTCGCGGTAGCGGGTGGCCGGGTCGCCAATCATGCGCAGCACATGCTTTTGCGAGTCGCGGATGCCCTTGTGGTAGTCCACCACGATCTGGGTCTGCGGGTCGTAGTACATCGCGTTGACGGTGAAGTCGCGGCGCGCTGCATCCTCGTTCTGGGGGCCCCAGACGTTGTCGCGCAGCACGCGGCCGCTTTCGTCCACCGCCAGCTTCATGCCGGCCAGCGCAGCCTTGCTGGTTTTCTCATTGCCCTGCACCTGCTCGGCCTTGGAGCTGTCCAAAAAGGCGCGGAAGGTGGTGACTTCGATGACCTCGTTCTCGCGGCCACGGCCATAGACCACGTGCACGATGCGAAAACGCCGGCCGATGATGAAGGCGCGGCGGAACAGGCTCTTGACCTGCTCGGGCGTGGCATTGGTGGCCACGTCAAAATCCTTGGGGCGCAGGCCCAGCAGCAGGTCGCGCACCGCGCCGCCGACGATATAGGCCTCAAAGCCCGCTTCCTTCAAGGTGCTGCACACGTCCAGCGCCCGGCGGTCCACCAGCTTGGGGTCGATGTTGTGCACATCAACGCCCACTTCCTCGCGCTTGCCAAAGGGGTTCTTGGTCTTGCTGGCGGCCGTCGCCTTGCCCAGCAATTTATCGATGATGGTCTTGATCATGCGTGTGGCTCCAGCAGGTCCAGGATGCGCCAGCCGCGTTCGGTGGCGAGTTGGCGCAGGCGCGCGTCGGGGTTGGTGGCCACGGCAGTATCCACCTTTTCCAATAGCGGCACGTCGTTCATCGAGTCGCTGTAGAAGATGCTGTCCACGCTGTCCCAGCTCAGGCCGCGCTCGGCCATCCAGGCTTCCATGCGGGTGACCTTGCCGGCGCGCATTGTCGGCACACCGTCGATCTCGCCGGTGATCCAGCCAGAAGCGTCGCGCGCCAGGTTGACGGCCAGCAGGTGATCCACACCCAAGGCCTTGGCAATCGGGCGGGTCACGAATTCATTGGTGGCGGTGACGATCACGATGGTGTCACCCGCATTGCGGTGCTGCTGCAGCAGCGCCCGCGCCGCCGGCTGGATATGCGGCGTGATCACTTCCTGCATGAAGGCGCGGTGCGCCTCATCGGCGGCCTCAGGGCCGAGCTTGCGAATGGCCTCGGTGGCAAAACGCACATAGGCATGGATATCGAGGGTGCCTTTTTGGTAATCGGCAAAAAAGGCCGCATTGCGGCTGCCAAACTCCTGCTTGTCGCACCAGCCCTTGCGCAAGGTGAACTCCCCCCATTCGTAATCCGAATCGAGCGGCAGCAAAGTGTGGTCCAGGTCAAAAAGCGCAAGCCTTGTGCTTGTGCCAGCAGAGTTGTTCATTCAAAAAATCTCGGTTGTAGCTGCAAGACCATTTACTCCGTCTCCAGCATGTCCTTGAGCAAGGGGATCGTCAGGCCCCGTTTGTTGCGCAAGGCAAAATTGTCCAGGTGGTCCAACAGTTGCATCAGGCTGCCCAAATCGCGTGAGAAGCGTTTGAGCATGTAATCCATCACATCGTCGGTCAATACCAGGCCACGTCGTTTGGCTTCATCCTTGAGCACATCCCTGCGCTGCGCTTCACTGAGCAGGTGCAGCTGGTAGATCTCGCCCCAGCCCAGCCGGGTGCGCAAGTCGTCACGCAGTTTCAGGTCGGAGGGCGGCACATCGCCCGCCGCCAGCACCCAACGCCGCGCACCGGTGGCCGGGCTGGTGGCGTTGACGAACCAGTTGAAGGCCGCCGCCTGCTGCACCGGGTTGTAGAACTGCACCTCGTCGAGGATCACGGCCGACCAGCGCTCGTTGAAGGCGCTGGGAAAGCGGGTGCTCGCATCGAGCCAGCCCACAGGCGCGCCCTGCTCACGCAAGGCTTCGGCCACTGCACGCAACACATAGGTCTTGCCGCAGCCCATCTCGCCCCAAAGGTAAGTGGGCACGGTCGAGCGCGGCGCGTCCCAGGCTTCATTGACCTGGGCATGCAGATGCGCAAGCGCTGCCTGGTTGGAGCCCGCAAAAAACCGGTTCAGGCTTGGCGCTGGCGCCAAGCCCAGATCCAAAGCCATTTGCTTCATGCGCCAACTCCTATCCGCGCCCGAGCCCGCCGTGCAATACGCACTGCGTTGTGGGTCATCAGATAAAAGGAAATCTCACGCATAGCTGCGTTCAATACAAGAAAGCGTTCAGTCTGGTTGGCGCGATGCGCGCCAACTTGGGGCGCCCCTGCTCGGTCATGCAGTGGCCAGGGCCCTGCATGCAAACCCATTGATTTTAGTCGGTAGTCACGCTGGTGTGACACAAAAGGCCCCTCTGCCCCATTTATGCATGAAATCGGCCACAAAGCAGGCGGCCGATGCGCGCTCATGCGGTAACAGTGCACACCGGACGGGCATTCTGCCCCCTCGGGTATGGCTTGCGGCATAAAATCGGCGTTTCTGGCCCCCGTTGGGTCAGCTTGTCAGCTTTATTGCCTTTGTAGTCCCTCATGAGCTCTTCCAATTCCTCCACCCCCCTTTCGTACAAAGACGCTGGCGTTGATATTGACGCAGGCGACGCGCTGGTCGAGCGCATCAAGCCCCTGGCCAAGAAAACCATGCGCGAAGGCGTGATGGCGGGTATCGGTGGTTTTGGCGCGCTGTTTGAAGTGCCCAAGCGCTACAAGGAGCCGGTGCTGGTTTCGGGCACCGACGGCGTGGGCACCAAGCTGCGCCTGGCCTTTGAGTGGAATATGCATGACACCGTGGGCATCGACCTGGTGGCCATGAGCGTCAACGACGTGCTGGTGCAAGGCGCCGAGCCCCTGTTCTTCCTCGACTACTTTGCCTGCGGCAAGCTCGATGTGGACACGGCAGCGGCCGTGGTGGGCGGTATCGCCAAGGGCTGCGAGCTGTCGGGCTGCGCACTGATCGGTGGTGAAACCGCCGAGATGCCCGGCATGTACCCGGACGGCGAATACGACCTGGCCGGTTTTGCAGTTGGCGCGGTCGAGAAAAGCAAGATCCTGACCGGCCAGAATGTGCAAGCCGGCGACGTGGTGCTGGGCCTGGCCTCGCATGGCGTGCATTCCAACGGCTTCTCGCTGGTGCGCAAGTGCATCGAGCGTGCACAAAGCCAAGGCGGCCTGCCCGAGACGCTGGACGGCAAGCCCTTCAAGAACGCCATCATGGAGCCCACGCGCCTCTACGTGCTCAACGTGCTCAAGGTGCTGGCCTCGCAGCCCATCAAGGCGCTGGCCCACATCACCGGCGGCGGCCTGCTGGAGAACATTCCCCGCGTGCTGCCCGAAGGCCTGGGCGCGCAACTGGTCAAGGGCAGCTGGCCCCAGACCGAGCTGTTTGCCTGGCTGCAAAAGACCGCTGGCATCGATGACATCGAGATGAACCGCACCTTCAACAACGGCATCGGCATGGTGGTGGTGGTTCCCGCAGAGAGCGAACAGGCCGTCAAGGACGCCTTCTCCGCCCTTGGTGAACAAGTGTGGACGATTGGCAGCATCGGCCCCCGTGGCGCAGAGGCTGCGGTCACGGTGCGCTAAGCTTCCCCGGCAGGGCAGGCGCACCAAGCCGTCTGCCCTGCGCGCAGCAAGGGCCAGATCCTGGCCTTCCGACTCGCTCAGATGGATGGCCAACCATGCAACCGGATTCCGCAAAGCCCCCGTCCAACAGCCCCGCACCCGGCCAGCCGGCCAGCGGCGCTGCGGACCTGCCGCATGTTTGGCGGCCGCCTCCTGCGCATTGGGGTGTCAGGGTGGCCTCCTATGTGCTGATGGCTGCGGCCTTGCTGCTGATCATGCTCAATGGCCTGCTGGTGGGCCTCTTGGCCGCCTGTGCCGGCTACACCTTCACCTTGTTTCTGGTACACAAGATCCGTGAGCTGAGCCGCCTGCCCACCTCGCTGAACACGCCCCCACCGCTGTGGATGGAATACCTGTCCGTCACCATCGTGCTGGTGGTGCCGGTGGTGCTGGTCACGCTGGGACTGATCCATTCCCAGGGCTATCTGCTCAACGCGCCGCAGCAGTACCGCGAGATGCTGGTCTCGATGGCCAAGACCTTGCTGGACCTGCGCAGCAAGCTGCCGCCCGAGCTGGCCAATGTGCTGCCCGATGGCGCGCAAGACCTGCAGCAGCGGGCTGCCGAATACCTGGGCACCAAGGCGGGCGCCATTGCCAATATGGGCCGGCTCTGGCTCACCGGCCTGCTCTATGTGTTTGTCGGCCTCTTGATTGGCGCGTTGGCCGCCGTGCGCCACAGCCGCCATTCCCACGCTCCCCTGGCCTACCAGCTGCAGCTGCGCGTGCAGCGCTTTGGCGATGCCTTCCGCCAGATTGTCGCAGCCCAGTTCTGGATCGCTCTGTTCAACACGGTGCTGACCGCCATCTTCCTGCTGGGCATTCTGCCGCTGATCAATATGCGCCTGCCCTATAGCGGCGCGCTCATCATGCTGACCTTTTTTGGCGGCCTGATCCCCATTGTCGGCAACCTCGTCTGCAATGCCGTCATTACCACCGTGGGCCTGTCGGTCTCGCCACTGACCGCCGTCGCCTGTCTGGCCTTCCTGGTGCTGATCCACAAGGCCGAGTACCTGATCAATGCCAAGGTCGTTGGCGCCAAGACGCATATGGGCGTCTGGGAACTGCTGTCGGTGATGTTTGTGGCGGAAGCTATTTTTGGCCCCGCAGGGCTGGTGGCGGCGCCGCTCTTTTACGCCTATCTGAAAAAAGAGCTGTTTGCGGCGCGGCTGATCTAACCCCGCCTCTTTGGCACTGCACCTTGAGGCGGGGTGCAGATGCCTATCACGCCCACGCTATTCGCTAAAAGCACCGCGCCCAGCATCTCCAAGCCCCCCAACGCGCAAGAGATGCTGCTGGACTACCGCATCTCCTCAACACGGCTTCGCTGCCTGCAGGCGCCCTCCCGTCCCGATGATCAGCACCCGGATCGGTCGGCTTTCCCACGGCCACGCCGTCGATGACCGATGGGCGCTCTGCCAGCATCGGCACAACACAGACGTAAAAAAACCTCGGTGATGAAACCGAGGCTCTTTGTATTGAATGATCCGAAATCTTAATTAATAGACTTCCGGAACATACATGGAAGCGGGCACGGGCAGGCGGCTGTAGTCCGGATGGCGGATCCGGTCGGGCAGCACGACATTCTCATGGTCCACATCGGTGTAAGGCACCTGGGCCAGAAAGTGTGCAATGCAGTTGAGGCGTGCCTTTTTCTTGTCATCGGCATGCACCAGCCACCAGGGTGCTTCGGGAATGTGGGTGCGCTCCAGCATCACTTCCTTGGCCTTGGTGTATTCCTCCCAGCGGACGCGGCTTTGCAGGTCCATCGGCGAGAGCTTCCACTGCTTGAGGGGGTCATGGATACGGCCCAGGAAGCGCAGGTGCTGCTCTTCATCACTGATCGAGAACCAGTACTTGACCAGCAAGATCCCCGAGCGCACGAGCATCTTTTCAAACTCGGGCACGGTGCGGAAGAACTCTTCGTACTGGTCATTGGTGCAAAAGCCCATGACCTTTTCGACACCCGCGCGGTTGTACCAGCTGCGGTCAAACAGTACGATCTCGCCAGCGGCGGGCAGGTGTGCCACATAGCGCTGGAAGTACCACTGCGTGCGCTCGCGGTCGTTGGGGGCCGGCAAGGCGGCCACGCGCACCACGCGGGGGTTGAGGCGCTGGGTGATGCGCTTGATCACACCGCCCTTGCCTGCGGCATCGCGCCCCTCGAACAGCACCACCACCTTCTGGCCGGTGTGCTGCACCCAGTCCTGCAGCTTGACCAGTTCACCCTGCAGCCTCAAGAGCTCGCGGAAGTACTGGTAGTCATGCTCCGTCATCCCTGCGGCGAACGGCGCGCCCAGCATGCCGTCCTCCATCTCGAGCTCCAGAGACTCGTCATAGTCATCCATCACATCACGCGCAATCTTGTGCATGACGTCTTCTGGTGAAATTCCTAATCGATCTTTCATAGTGGCGCATCCCTAGTGCCGCTATCTTGCCGAAGTTGTGTGACGACAGAATGACAAGAAAATGTCAAAACAACGTCAAACGTTACATTCGTTGCAAATCTAACAAAGCCGCACGAATAGTGGCCGCATCCTCTGGATTGCCGGTCTGGTTGAGGTAGGTTTGCAGATCTTCCCGGGCCCGGTCGTGCACGCCCAGCTCTGCATAAGCCAGGCCCCGGTCGCGCAGCTCCGTCCATTCGCTGGGCAGCAGCACCAGCAGCCGGTTTTGCACCTCAATGAGCTTGCCCCAGTTCTTGTCGCTGCGGTAGACCTCCTTGAGGTTGGAGAGCATGCGCGCAATGATGTCGCGTGGCGTTGCGGCCTGCAGGTACAGGCCCAGCGGCACATCGTCTTCATCGACGCGGTGAAACGCCTTTTGCATGGGCTCGAGCATCTCGGCGAGCATATTGCTGGAAAACGACTGGCCCGACAGCGGATCGAGCACGATCTGCCCCTCTGCCACGCTCACCTTGAGCAGAAAATGGCCGGGAAAGCAGATGCCATGCGCGGGCAGCTGCAAAGCCGTGGCCAGCTCCAGCCAGATGACCGCCAGCGACACGGGAATGCCGCGCCGGCGGTGCAGCACGGCATTGAGGCAGCTGTTGTCGAGCGCATAGAAGTCATTGGGGTTGCCCTGGAAACCCCACTCGGCATAAAAACGGTGGTTGAGTGCCTTGAGCCGCGTCAGCGCACTGCGGCTGCTGGCATCGCGGCTCTCCATCAGCTGGCCCAGCAGCTGATCGACCTCGTTCAGGACCTGCTGGGTGTCCAGCTGCGGGTACTCGATGCAGGCCACGGCAGCGGCGGCTTCGAGCAGCGGAAAACCATCGTCACTGCTGACCAGCGATTCAAAATGCTCCAACGGTGTGGGGATAGAAAAGCGGAAGTCCATACACATCCCAACTGCAGCGCCTTCGCATACATCGCTGGCACCTTGGGGCGCTGCCAGTGCCATGACGCCATGTATACCACCAGATGGGCTGGCCTGCAGGGTCTGCGCGATGGAAATCACGCAAAAACCGCATATTCCCTAATAGAGGGAACTATTCTGTCAGCGGCGCAACATTGCGCGCAGCTTCATGCCGGACAAGGCCAGCACACCAAAATACAGCAGCGCCGCCCCCGCCATCCACAGCGCCAGCAGACCCACGCGCTCCAGGCGGTGCGAGCCCAGCGCGACCCAATCGGTCATCTGCGCGCCCCAGGCCAGAAAGATGCCCAGCAGCGCAACGGCCAGCGATACCCGGGCCAGAAAGATCCACCAGCCCGGCTTGGGCTTGAAGCTGCCGCGCCGGATCAAGCCCACCAGCAGCCACAGCGCATTGATGACCGCACCCAGGCCGATCGACAAGGCCAGACCGGTATGGGCCATCGTGGGCACCAGCACCAGGTTCAACAGCTGCGTCAGCACCAGCACACAGATGGCAATCTTCACCGGCGTACGGATGTCCTGGCTGGCATAGAAGCCCGGCGCCAGCACCTTGATGGCGACCATGGCCAGCAGGCCCACGCCATAGCCTTGCAGCGCCAGCGCAATCTGGCCCACATCCGAGCCCTTGAGCGCGCCGTAGTGGAACAGCACGGCTACCAAGGGCTTGGCAAACAGCAGCAGGCCCGCCGCACAAGGGGCGGCCAGCAACACCACAATGCGCAGGCCCCAGTCGAGCATGGCGCCATAGCGCTCATCATCACCGGCCGCCTTGGCCGACGACAGCTGCGGCGTCAGCACCACGCCCAGCGCCACGCCCAGCAAGGCGGTGGGGAACTCCATCAGGCGGTCGGCATAGAACAGCCAGGTCACGCTGCCCGGTGCCAGGTAAGAGGCAATCTGGGTGTTGATCATCAGCGAGATCTGGGCCACGCCCACACCCAGCAAGGCGGGCGCCATCAGCGACAGGATGCGGCGCACGCCGGCATCGGCCCAGGCCTGCCTGATGACCGAGGGCCGGCACGAAATACGCGGCAGCATGCCGATGCGGCGCAGCGCCGGAAACTGCACCACCAGCTGCAGCACGCCGCCGGCCATCACGCCAACAGCCATGCCATAGATAGGCTCCAGGCCATGGCTGCGCATCCAGGGGGTCAGCGCCAAGGCCGCCACAATCATGCTGACATTGAGCAGCACCGGCGTGAAGGCCGGCACGATAAAGCGCTTCCAGGTATTGAGCACGCCCGCAGCCAGCGCCACCAGCGACATGAAGCCGATATACGGGAACATCCAGCGCGTCATCAGCACCGCTGCGTCATAGCTGTGCGGGTTCTGGCGCAGGCCACTGGCCAGCAGCCAGACCAGCGCGGGCGCCGCGACCACACCCAGCACGCAGGTCAGCGCCAGAATCCAGAACAGCACCGTGGCCACGCTGTGCACCAAGTCACGTGTGCGCTCCTCGCCTTCCTTGGTCAAGGTAGTGGCCAGCACCGGCACAAAGGCCTGGCTGAAGGCCCCTTCTGCAAACAGGCGCCTGAACAGGTTGGGAATGCGAAAGGCAACGTTGAACGCGTCGGTCAGTGCGCTGGCACCAAACATGGTGGCCATCAGCAGATCGCGGGCAAGCCCTGTGATACGCGAGAGCAGCGTAAACAGGGAGACGGTGGAGGCAGCTTTGAACAGTGACACACGGGCAGTGTAGCCGCGCCGCTGGCGGGAAATTGCCGGTTATCTGGATTTCTGAGTAAACAGCGGCTATAATGCCCGATTCACTGAAAACATCCGCAGACTCAAAGGACACTCATCATGGCATCTAAGCCAGTCAAAAAGAACCCCCGTTTGGCATCCGGCCGTAAGCGCGCCCGCCAAACCATCAAGCTGAACGCCGCCAACACCTCGCTGCGTTCCAAGTACCGTACCGCTATCAAGAACGTGGAAAAGGCTGTTGCCGCTGGCGACAAGACCAAGGCCACCGAACTGTTTGCCAAGGCGCAATCCGTGCTGGACACGATTGCCGACAAGGGCATCTTCCACAAGAACAAGGCTGCTCGCGATAAGAGCCGCATTGCTGCCAAGGTCAAGGCCCTGGCACTGGCCGCCTAAGCCCATTAGGCAATCGCACGGGCAGGATCCCCTGCCCGCCGTTTGTAACGGGTGCGCTCTCAGTGAACTAAAAAGCCGTCGCAAGACGGCTTTTTTCGTTGTGAGGGCCGTTTCTTTGCAGCGCCGAGCAAGAAGTGCCAACCTGCACCCAGCCAAGCCAAGCCCAGCAGGCTAGGCGCCCATGCATCGAGGCCATGGGGCAGCCGATGCACCGCCGGCACCCGCGCCGCACAAACCAAGCCATGCCAAATACCGGCTCGCAAAAAAGGCCTGAAAGCTCAGGCCTTGGTGGTGGTGTTGCCGGTGCTGCCAGCCGGACTGGCGGGGCCGCCAGGGTTGCCTGGCGCCTCCGGAATCAGGCAGGCGTCGGTGGTCTGCAGGCCATTGTCGCGCGCAAAGTTCATCACAAAGTCCCAAGCCATCGGCTCGTGCACCTGCAACTCCCGCTTGACGATTACGCATTTGGCGCCGTTCATCGTCGTGGGAACGCACCAGGGCGAATAGCCCAGATGGCCACCACGGCGCATGCCGCCGGGACGAAACTGGCTCATCACCCCCGCCAGACGCTCCGCCCAGTCACTGGGGCGAAAGGTCTTGCCATTCTGGGTCAGGCCCAGAATGAAAACTTCTTGAGATGTGGGAGAAACCATGGGATGGAAGCCTCTGATAGACGCCTGAGCACAGGATCACTGCCTCAGGCCAAACCCGTATTTTAACTCTTATATAAGAGATACGCACGCGCAAGGCATAAGTTCAAAACATCATCAAATGCAAGAAATGCATAACTTTGCGCAGCAGGCCAGGGCCGCCGCAGCGGATATGCCCAGGCCTTGGCGCTGCGTAGTCTAGCTTGCGAGGATTGGGCCTCGCCGGCACTCTGGCTCCACTGCGATTCTGTGATGCGCATTCTTCACTAGTCTGTCGCTACGCAGCCCCTAGAATGGGACTTCCGCTGGTGCCATGCCATAGGGGCCTGGGCCATGGCGGATTTTTTGATTCTGTTTCTTTTTTCCGGAGATTTCCATGCAAGACACCGTCAAGCCTTCTGAGCCCCATGTGATGACTACCTATGGCCGCGTGCCGGTCGCACTGGAGCGAGGCCAGGGCGTGCGTGTGTGGGATGTCAACGGCAAGGAATACCTCGACGCGCTGGGCGGTATCGCCGTCAACACGCTGGGCCACAACCACGCCAAGCTGGTCGCTGCGCTGCACGACCAGATGACCAAGCTGATCCATACCAGCAACTACTACTATGTGCCCGGCCAGGAAAAGCTGGCGGCCCTGCTCGTCGAGCGCTCGAAGATGACCAATGTCTTCTTCTGCTCCACCGGCCTGGAAGCGAACGAGGCATCGATCAAGATCGCGCGCAAGTACGGCGTGGACAAGGGCATCGAAAAGCCGGTGATCGTCGTGTTCGACCATGCCTTCCATGGCCGCTCGATCGCCACGATGAGCGCCACCGCCAACCCCAAGGTGCGCAATGGCTTTGGCCCGCTGCTCGACGGCTTTCTGCGCGTGCCGGCCAATGACTTCGTCGCGCTGCAGGAAGCGACCGAAGGCAACCCCAATATCGTCGGCGTGATGATGGAGCCCATCCAGGGCGAAGGCGGCCTGCACCCGATGCGCGCCGACTTCATGAAGCAGGTGCGTGAGCTCTGCGACGCCAAGGACTGGCTGTTCATCGTCGACGAAATCCAGGCTGGCATGGGCCGCACCGGCAAGTGGTTTGCCCACCAGTGGGCCGGCATCGTGCCCGATGTGATGTCGCTGGCCAAGGGCCTGGGCTCGGGCGTACCGGTGGGTGCGGTCGTCGCCGGCCCCAAGGCTGCCAAGGTGCTGCAACCGGGCAACCATGGCACCACCTTTGGCGGCAACCCGCTGGCCATGCGTGCCGGTGTGGAAACCATTGCCATCATGGAAGAAGAAGGCCTGCTGGCCAATGCCACCAAGGTGGGTGACTACCTGCAGGCCGCGCTGAACCAGGCGCTGGCGGGCACGCCCGGCTTTGTCGAAGTGCGCGGCCAGGGCCTGATGATCGGCGTGGAGCTGAACAAGCCTTGCGGCGAGCTGATCACACGCGGCGTGCAAGAAGCCGGCCTGCTGTTCAGCGTCACCGCCGACACCGTGATCCGCATCGTGCCACCGCTGATCCTGACCGAAGCCGAGGCCGATGAGATCGTCGCCAAGCTCGTGCCGCTGGTCAAATCCTTCCTGGCGGGCCAATAAGGCCAGAAAAGAACGCAATGAAACACTATCTGCAATTCCAGGACTTCACGGCCGACGAATACGAATACCTGCTCAAGCGCGCGGCGCTGATCAAGCAGAAGTTCAAGGGCTATGTGACCCACCACACCCTGGCTGACCGCACCTTGGCGATGATCTTCGAGAAGGCCAGCACCCGCACCCGCGTGAGCTTTGAGGCCGGCATGTACCAGCTGGGCGGCTCGGTGGTCCACCTGACCACCGGCGACAGCCAGTTGGGCCGCGCCGAGCCCATCGAGGACAGCGCGCGCGTGATCAGCCGCATGACCGATCTGGTGATGATCCGCACCTTCGGCCAGGACAAGATCGAGCGCTTTGCGTCGCACTCGCGCGTGCCGGTCATCAATGGCCTGACCAACGAGTTCCACCCCTGCCAGATCCTGGCTGACATCTTCACCTTCATCGAGCACCGTGGCTCGATCCAGGGCAAGACGGTCGCCTGGGTGGGTGATGGCAACAACATGGCCAACACCTGGCTGCAGGCGGCCAACCTGCTGGGCTTCAAGGTCCATGTCAGCACGCCCAGCGGCTACGGCATCGACGAGCAACTGGCCTTCAGCGGCCGCGCCTACGACAAGGGCTGCTACCAGCTGTTCAGCGATCCGCAAGAGGCCTGCAAGGGCGCGGACCTGGTCACCACCGATGTCTGGACCAGCATGGGCTATGAAGAGGAAAACGAAAAGCGCAAGAAGGCCTTTGCCGACTGGTGCGTGGACCTCGACATGATGGCCGTGGCCAAGAAGGACGCCCTCTTCATGCACTGCCTGCCCGCCCACCGCGGCGAAGAGGTGCAGGCCGAGGTCATCGACGGCCCGCAGTCCGTCGTCTGGGACGAAGCCGAAAACCGCATGCATGTGCAAAAGGCCTTGATGGAGTACCTGCTGATCGGCAAACAGGGGTAAGTTGCCGCCAGCCAGCTAACCGTCGTTCAGCTGGCTCAGCTACCCAAGTCGGTCCAGATGTAGCAATGCCCCGAACCTTGCGGTATCGGGGCATTGTCATGTCAGCGCAGATCGGGCAGATCAGGCGGCCGGCGCCGTCGTGCGGATCAGGTGGTCAAACGCGCTCAGTGCGGCAGTGGCACCTGCACCTGCGGCAATCACGATCTGTTTGTAAGGCACATTGGTGCAGTCACCAGCGGCAAACACGCCGGGCAGGTTGGTGTGGCCCTTGGCGTCGATCTCGATCTCGCCAAACGGCGTCAGCTGCACGGTGCCCTTGAGCCAGCCGGTGTTGGGCAGCAGGCCGATCTGCACAAAGATGCCTTCGAGCGCCACGGTCTTGGTCTCGTCGTTCGTGCGGTCTTTGTAGGTCAGGCCCGTCACCTTCTTGCCGTCACCGTTCACTTCGGTGGTCTGCGCATTCAGGATGACCGTCACATTGGGCAGGCTGCGCAGCTTGCGCTGCAGCACGGCATCGGCCTTCAGCTCGGCGGCAAACTCCAGCAAGGTCACGTGCTTGACCACACCGGCCAGGTCAATGGCCGCCTCGACACCGGAGTTTCCGCCACCGATCACCGCCACGGGCTTGCCCTTGAAGAGCGGGCCGTCGCAGTGCGGGCAGTAGGTCACGCCCTTGGTGCGGTAGGTATCCTCACCGGGCACATTCATGTTGCGCCAGCGCGCGCCGGTCGACAGGATCACCGTGCGGGCCTTGAGCTTGGCACCCGATTCGGTCTCGATCTCGATCAGGCCACCCTCCTGCGCTGCGGGCGTCAGGGCCTTGGCGGTCTGCAGGTTCATGATGTCGACCTCGTAGTCGCGGATATGGCTCTCCATCGCGGCCGCAAACTTGGGGCCATCGGTCTTGCTCACGGAGATAAAGTTCTCGATATCCACGGTGTCGAGCACCTGGCCACCCAGGCGTTCGGCCGCAATGCCGGTGCGGATGCCCTTGCGCGCCGCATAGATTGCTGCGGCCGCGCCTGCGGGGCCACCGCCGACGATCAGCACATCAAAGGCGTCCTTGCCCGAAATCTTTTGCGCTTCGCGGGCTGCAGCGCCGGTATCGACCTTGGCAACGATCTCGGCGAGCTCCATGCGGCCCTGGCCAAAACGCTGGCCGTTGACGAACACGGTGGGCACACCCATGATTTCGCGCTCTTGCACTTCCTTCTGGAACAGGCCGCCATCGATCGCGGTGTGCGTAATCTTGGGGTTGAGCACGGACATCAGGTTCAGCGCCTGCACGACGTCCGGGCAGTTGTGGCAGGACAGCGAGTAGAAGGTCTCGAAGTGCAGCGGCGTGTCGATGTTCTTGACCTGCTCGAGCAGCTCAGCGGACTCCTTGGAGGGGTGGCCGCCCACTTGCAGCAGCGCCAGCACCAGCGAGGTGAATTCGTGACCCAGAGGCACACCGGCGAAACGCACGCCGGCATCGGTGCCCGGGTGGGTGATCAGGAAAGACGGCTTGCGCACATCGGCCGCATTGTCTTCGACCACCGTGATCTTGTCGTTGAGCTCTTTGATATCGGCCAGCAGCTGGCGCACTTCCTTCGACTTGTCACCGTCATCCAGGGTCGCCACCAGCTCGACGGGCTTGGTCAAGCGCTCCAGGTAGGCTTTCAGTTGGGCTTTCATGGTGTTGTCGAGCATGGGACTTCCTTCAAACTTCTCGTGCCCCGCCAGGGGGCGTTGCAGCACTTTTCAAAAAAACAAAGCCCGGGCGCCAGGCACCCGGGCGTCTACTACGTTGGAATTGCAGCAGTAAGTAAAGGCTTAGGCTTAGGCTTAGGCTTAGATCTTGCCGACCAGGTCCAGCGAAGGAGCCAGGGTCTTTTCGCCTTCTTGCCACTTGGCTGGGCAGACTTCACCGGGGTGCGAAGCCACGTACTGGGCCGCCTTGATCTTGCGCAGCAGGTCTTCTGCATTGCGGCCGATGCCTTCAGCGGTGATTTCCATGGCCTGGATCACGCCTTCTGGATCGACGATGAAGGTGGCACGGTCTGCCAGGCCTTGGCCTTCGCGCAGGCAGTCAAAGTTCTGGCTGATTTGCCAGGTTGGGTCACCCAGCATCGTGTACTTGATCTTGGCGATGGTGTCCGAGGTGTCGTGCCATGCCTTGTGCACGAAATGGGTGTCGGTCGAGACGGAATAGACTTCCACGCCCAGCTTTTGCAGTTCAGCGTAGTGGTCAGCCACGTCGCCCAGTTCGGTGGGGCAGACGAAGGTGAAGTCCGCAGGGTAGAAGAAGAACACAGCCCACTTGCCCAGGACGTCTTTTTCGGTCACTTCGATGAACTTGCCATCCTTGAATGCTTGCGTCGCGAAAGGCTTGATCTTGCTGTTGAGTACGGACATGGTGGTTTCCTTCTGTTGAGTAAAAACGATTGACGGGAGTCAGTATAAAAAGATCTTAATAATTGATCAATTCAATTAATATAATCATTTCAATTTAAACAAACTATTATTTAAATCCTGACCCAAGGCAGATGGCTATATGCGGGCAGCGGCCTGTTTTGCAAGCCTGCACCGCTTAGCGCGCCTTGCTCACTGCAACTTAGCACAGCGCCATGACAGCGCAGTTGCGCTGCAGAAAGCCGCATCATGCAAGCAAGCTGCGGACTGCGTCAAATGAGAACACGACTCAGCCTTACACGCAGCCAGAGCAAAAGCACGGGGGATAAGCGCTGCCCGGTTTGGTTGCTTGACCTTTCGCAAGGACAATAGCCCCAATACCCGTCATTCACACAAGAGAAGGAGCCCACCATGAAAGGCGATCCCAAGGCCATCGGTTTTCTGCAAGCGCAGCTGAAAAACGAACTCACCGCCATCAACCAGTACTTTCTGCATTACCGCATGTACAAGCACTGGGGTCTGGACAAGCTGGCCAAGAAGGAATACGAGGAATCCATTGGCGAGATGAAGCATGCCGACTGGCTGATGGACCGCATCTTCATGCTCGACGGCCTGCCCAACCTGCAGGACCTGGGCAAGCTGCAGATCGGTGAAGACGTGCCAGAAGCGCTGGCCTGTGACCTGCGCCTGGAGCAAGCCGCGCAAGCCACCATCAAGGACGGCATTGCCCACTGCGAGACCGTGCGTGACTATGTCTCGCGCGACTTGCTGCAAAAGATTCTGGACGACACCGAAGAGCACATCGATTTTCTGGAAACCCAGCTGGACCTGATCGACAAGGTCGGCATCCAGAACTACCTGCAGTCCATCATGGGCGAGGTCGAATAAGGCGCCCGCGCTGCAACACACAACAAAAAGGACCTTCGGGTCCTTTTTTGTTGTATCTGTCGCACAAACCTGCTTGCATTGATGGTTAAACAATAATCATTCTCGACTTCTATTACACTGCGCCTTCATCTTTCTTCGCACGCCAGCATCGTTTGTTTACCGATGCCAGCCAGCGCACCAGGTCCGCCCTCACTGCCATGCTGCGTGCACGACTATCCCTCCGCCTCGCGGTCCACAGGCCGCAGCTGGGCGCTCGGATGCCAGCACCTGCATCCACAGCGCAGCCTCCCTGCATGGCAGTGGTCAGGCCCGGTAATGCTCAAGCGCTGCCCCTTTCAGCGCGCCGTTTTTCCGCGTTCAACACCCGACCACCATGTCTGACACCCTGATCCCCGCAGCCGCGCCGCGTGCGCTGCACTCCGCTTTGCACACGGCCTTGTGGGCTGCCCTGGCCTGCTGGGGCGGCAACGCATTGGCACAAAGCACGCAACCAGTAACTGCTGCGCCGGCAGAAACCACACTCGCCCCCATCACCGTGCAAGGCGAGAGCCAAGCCGAGACGGCCACCGGCCCGGTCAAAGGTTTTGTCGCCAAACGCGCCATCTCGGCCACCAAGACTGACACACCGCTGATCGAGACGCCACAAGCGATCAGCGTGGTGACGCGTGACCAGTTTGAAGCCCAGGGCGTGACGACCCTGCGCGAGACCACGCGCTATGCAGCGGGCATCAACTCCAGCTATTTCGACAACCGGGTCGACAGTTTCAAGGCGCGCGGCGGCGATGTCAGCCAGTACCAGGATGGCCTGCTGCGCACCTATGGCACCTACAACAACATCAAGGTCGAGCCCTATACCTTGGAGCGGGTCGAGTTTCTGCGCGGTCCCTCATCGGTGCTCTACGGCCAGGGCAGCGTGGGCGGCGTGCTCAACCTGACCAGCAAACGCCCGCTGGACCAGCCCCAGCGCGAAGTGCAGCTGCAGCTGGGCAGCCACAGCCGCAAACAGATTGCCAGCGACATCACCGGCCCCATCGACGAAGACGGCCGCTGGCTCTACCGCCTGGTGGCAGTGGGCCGTGACAGCAACACCCAGGTCGACCATGTCAAGGACGACCGCCTGGTCATTGCGCCCTCGCTCACCTTCAAGCCCTTTGCCGGCACCTCGCTGACCTTGCAGGCCATGTACCACAAGGACAAGAGCGGCTCGATCACCCAGTTCTTCCCCTGGCAGGGCACGCGCCTGCCCAGCCCTTATGGCCAGATTCCGACCAACACCTTCATCAGCGAGCCGAACTTTGACAAGTACGACTCCGAGAACAAGTCCTTTGGCTACCTGTTCAGCCACCAGCTGAACGACAGCTGGACCCTGCGCCAGAACCTGCGCCGCACCACCAGCGAAGTGGACTACCGCACGCTCTACACCAGCTTTGCCGCCAACGCCGCCGCCGGCCGCCCAGCCCGGCCGGTGTTCGATGCCGATGGCCGCACCGTGCAGCGCGATGCTGTCTGGCAGGTCAATGGCGGCCGCATGCTGCTGGTCGACACCCAGCTCGAAGGCAAGCTGCAGACCGGCGAGGTGCAGCACACGGTGCTGGCCGGCATGGACTGGCAGCGCAACACCACCAGCCAGGCGAGCTGGCGCGCGCTGGGCACGCCGCTCGATGTCTACAACCCCGTCTATGGCTCGTTCACGCCACCCACGGCCTCGCAATTGGTGCAGGCGCCCAATGTGTCGCAGCGCCAGCTGGGCTTTTACCTGCAGGACCAGTTGCGCTGGGGCGACTGGAGCGCCACGGCCGGCCTGCGCCGCGACCATGCCAAGACCGAGACCGAAGGGCGGCCCGCAGCCGCAGCCGACGATTCGGCCTGGACCAAGCGCGTCGGTCTGACCTACCAGGCCGGCGGCGGCTGGGCGCCCTACGTCAGCTACACCGAATCCTTCCAGCCGCTGGGCGGCGTGGACTTTTACGGCACGCCCTACAAGCCCCAGCGCGGCAAGCAGGTCGAAGCCGGTGTGAAGTGGATTCCCGAGGGCCGGGGCATCTCCGGCTATGCCGCCGTCTACAGCCTGCGCGAGCAAAACCGCAAGACCAATGACCCGGCCAACCCGCTCAACAGCCTGCAGCTGGGCGAGGTCAAGACCCAGGGCTTTGAAGCCGAGATGACCGCCAGCCTGGCCAAGCGCTGGGACTGGACCGTCGCCTATGCCTATACCGATGCCAAGATCAGCCGCAGCAATGCCGGCGACCAGGGCCAGCGCGTGGCCGCCGTCTCGCGCCACATGGCATCGAGCTGGCTGACACACCGCTTTGCCAGCCAGGGGCGTGGCGGCTGGAGCGTGGGTGCGGGCATGCGCTACACCGGCTCGCAGTGGTCGGGCACCAGCGCCATCGACACGCCCTCCTCGCTGCTGACCGATGCGATGGTGGCCTATGACAGCGGCGACTGGCGCCTGGCCTTCCATGCCAACAACCTGACCGACAAGGTGGTGATCACGCAGTGCCTCTCACGCGGCGACTGCTTCTACGGCGAGCGCCGCAACTTTCTGCTGACCGCGACCTACCGCTACTGATCGCCAGGGGTCAGCTCTGGTCGCGGGCAGCTGAATGCCCGCGACATGGACGCAAAAAAGGCTGCGATGAACACCGCAGCCTTTTGCCTTTCTGGCTGGTCACGAATCAGGCAGCCACCGGCTCCGTGGTGGCCAGAAAATCCTGGCCAATGCGGCCACCCAGCGCATGCACGCGCTCCAGAAAGCGCACCAAAAACGCATGCAAGCCGGTGGCCAGCAGCTCATCGATGCGGCCATACTGCAGCTCGGCCAGCAGCAGGCCGGCCTGGCGCTGGGTTTCGGCCGAATGGTCGTTGGCAACGGCCTGCAGAATCTGCACCACCTCGTACATGCTGGCATGCAGGGAGCGCGGCATGTCACGCCGCAGGATCAGCATCTCGGCCACGCGCTCGGGCGTGATCACATTGCGGTAGACCTTGCGGTAGACCTCGAAGGCCGAGACGCTGCGCAAGATCGCGCTCCAGTGGTAGAAGTCCGAGGGCTGGCTGCCCTTGCCCGGCTGGTAGGAGCCGTGGTAGTCGTTCTTGACGGCATGGAAGCGCACATCCAGGAGGCGGGCCGTGTTGTCGGCCCGCTCGATGAAGGTGCCCAGGCGCAAGAACAAAAAGGCATCGTCTTGCAGCATCGTGCCCGAGACCACACCGCGCGAGAGGTGCGAGCGGTGCTTGACCCACTCGAAGAACTTGGCCGGATCGGTCTCGAACTTCTTGGCCTTGAACAGCCGGTTCATATCGAGCCAGGTCAGGTTCTGCGTCTCCCAGGCCTCGGTGGTCAAGGCGCCACGCACGGCACGCGCGTTCTCGCGCGCAGCCAGCAGGCAGCTGTAGATCGACGAGGTATTGGTCTCATCGCGCACCATGAAGTGCAGCACCCCATCGAGGGTGATCTCGTCATGGCGCTCGTAGTAGGCAGGCAGCAGCTCGCTGATGGACAGCACGCTTTGCCAGGCCTTGGTCGCTGCGGTCGCGGACTGCGGCAGCATGGAGGTCTCGTAGCTCACATTGAGCATGCGGGCTGTGTTCTCTGCCCGCTCGGTATAGCGGGACATCCAGTAGAGGTGATCGGCGGTTCGGCTCAACATAGTGACATTCTTTCGCTAGGCAGATGGATGGCTTTCAATCAGGAACCTCCGGGGCTCACTGCTGCATGCCATCCCATTCGCTGTAATCGTCCTCCGGGCCGCGCAGCACCCAGGTGTCCTTGGTGCCTCCGCCTTGCGAGGAGTTGACCACCAGCGATCCATCCTTGAGCGCCACGCGCGTGAGGCCCCCGGGCACCATCTGCACCTCCTTGCCGCTCAGCACAAAGGGGCGCAGATCGATGTGGCGCGGCGCAATGCCGCTTTCCACATAGGTGGGGCTGCTCGAGAGGCTCAAGGTCGGCTGGGCGATATAGCCATTGGGCTTGGCCTTGAGCACTGCGCGGAAGGCCTCGATCTCGGCGCGCGTGGAGGCCGGGCCGATCAGCATGCCGTAGCCGCCAGCGCCATGCACCTCCTTGACCACCAGCTCATCGAGGTGGTCCAGCACATAGGCCAGGTCATCGGGCTTGCGGCACATCCAGGTCGGCACGTTCTTCAGGATGGCCTCTTCACCCAGGTAGAAGCGGATCATCGCCGGCACATAGGGGTAGACCGATTTGTCATCGGCCACGCCCGTGCCCACTGCATTGCAGATGGCCACATTGCCCTTGCGGTAGGCGCGCATCAGGCCGGCGCAACCCAGGGTGGAGCTGGGGCGGAAAACGGTGGGGTCGAGAAAGTCGTCATCGACCCGGCGGTAGATCACATCCACCCGCTGCAGGCCCTGCGTGGTGCGCATGTAGACCACATCATCGCGCACCAGCAGGTCCTGGCCTTCGACCAGCTCCACGCCCATTTGCTGGGCGAGGAAGGCATGCTCAAAGTAGGCGCTGTTGTACATGCCCGGCGTCAGCACCACCACCGTGGGGTTGTTGGCCGCCTGGTTGGGCGCACTGGCACGCAAGGTGTCGAGCAGCATATCCGGGTAATGCGCCACCGGCGCCACCGCATGGCTGCTGAACAGGCTCGGAAAGAGGCGCATCATCATGCGGCGGTTTTCCAGCATGTACGACACGCCCGAGGGCACGCGCAGGTTGTCTTCGAGCACATAGTAGGTGCCGCTGCCGTCCACCTCGGCTGCGCGCACGATGTCGATGCCAGCGATATGCGCATAGGTGTCCAGCGGCACATGCACGCCCCGCATCTCGGGCCGGTACTGGCTGTTGTCCAGCACCAGGTCGCGCGGAATGATGCCGGCCTTGAGAATTTCCTGGTCGTGGTAGACATCGTGGATAAAGCGGTTCAGGGCTGCCACGCGCTGCACCAGGCCCTTTTGCATCTGGGCCCACTCCTGCGAGGGGATGATGCGCGGGATCAGATCAAAGGGAATCAGGCGCTCGGTGCCCGAGCCGTCTTCGTCCTTTTCGCCATAGACCGCAAAGGTGATCCCTACGCGGCGGAATATCAGCTCGGCCTCCTCGCGCAAGGCTTGCATCTTCTCGAAGGGCTGCAGCTGCAGCCATTTGGCATAGCTTTGGTAGTGCGCTCTTTCGGCACCTGCTGCATAAGGCAGGCCCTGGTACATCTCATCGAACTTTTGCATCGCAAAATCCTTTCTGGCACCAGCAGCTTAGCAAGTTTCGCGCCACCCAAAACTAAGTACTAACCTTCATCAAGAATTAGTGCTTGATTTGTTTTGTTAATATCCAATATACCGCTTTTCTGGCCCTGCTCGGCAGCCTGGTGGCGCCAATAGCGCGGCCGCTTTTGCCGCTCGCACAGCAGCGTCTGGGGCTGGTCGGAGCGCCAGTGTGCTGCACCGCAATGGACCGTGTTGCGCAGCACAATCTGCATCTCCTGGTAACGCTGCTGTACCCGCGCAGCCGGGTGCCCGAAGCGGTTGCGGTAGCCCGTTTGTGCCACCACCCAGCGCGGGCGCACCGCCTCCAGCAGCGGCCGCGTGGACGAGGTATTGCTGCCGTGGTGCGGGGCCAGCATCAGATCGGCCCGCAACACAGACGGCGCGTCCGTATAGCGCTGCACCAGCGCCCACTCCTGGGCCCGCTCGATATCGCCGGGCAACAAGGCGCTGGCGGCATGGCCGCCGTGCGCCGCCGCCTCGATACGCAGCACGCAGCTGTGGGCATTGCCCGAGCTATCCCTTGGAATGGAACTGTCTGTGGCACCCAGCTCCTGCGCCCCCGGAAACAGAATGCTGAAATGCACTCCATCCCAGATCCAGGCCTGGCCCGCAGCACAGTCTTGCCAGGGCGCTTCGGCAATGCCCAGGCGCTGGCGCTCATGGGGCAGCAGCGAGCCCAGCATGCCCACCGGCTGGAGCTGCTCCACCACCGCCTGGGCACCGCCCGTATGGTCCACATGGGCGTGGCTGAGCACCAGCAGATCGAGCCGGCCGCTGTCCAGCCCGCGCGCGCCCATCGCCCGCATTGCCGGCACCACCACTCGGTCGCCTGCATTGCTGCCAGACCCGTACAACGGGCCCGCGTCATACAGCAGGCTGTGCCTGGCCGTCTGCACCACCACCGCCTGGCCCTGGCCCACATCCAGCGCCCAGAGCGCAAACTGGCCATGGGGTGGCCGCAGCGGCTGCCAGAACAAGGCGGGCAGCAGGCAAGGCAGGCCCAGCAGCCGCAAGCGCCAAGGCCAGGGCAGCACCAGCCAGATGCCACCCAGCACGGCAACGAACGCCGCCCAGCCCGGTGCTGCCGCCAG
>NZ_KE148633.1:2111-8743 GCF_000410635.1 Comamonas sp. B-9 | reverse complement strand
ACGGCCGGCGTGCTGGGCCGGCTCTATGCCGAGGCCTTGCAGAACACACCTGCAGCCCCCGCCCGGGCGCTGCGCCTGGCCGGCAGCAGCCGCCTGCTGGCCTTTTGCTACGGCACGCTGCCAGCGGCCGCGCCGCAGCTGCTGGCCTACACCCTGTACCGCTGGGAGATGAACATCCGCATGGCGGCCATCCTTGGCTTTGTCGGCGCTGGCGGCCTGGGCCAGCTGCTGTATTTCGAACTCTCGCTGTTCCACTACGCGCAGGCCAGCACTGTCATCATCGCCATGCTGCTTTTGAGCATGGCGGTGGACTGGAGCAGTGCTGCGCTGCGCCGCGCAATGCGCTAACCACGATCCTGGATGCCTCCCTCCTCCCGCAAAACCTGGCAGCTGCTGATCCGCAGACTGCATCTGTATATCGGCCTGCTGGTCGCGCCCTTCATCGTGGTCGCTGCTGCTACCGGCCTGCTGTATGCGCTGACGCCCCAGCTGGAAAACCAGCTTTACCGCAGCGCACTGCAGGCCGCGCCAGCACCTGGCGCCCAGGCGCAGCCGCTGTCCGCCCAGTTGCAAGCCGCCTTACAGTCCTTGCCCGCACCCGCTGCCGTGGTCGCTGTGCGGCCAGCGCCCGATGCGCGTAGCAGCACCCGCGTGATGGTGGCCGATGCGGCGCTGGGCCCCTCCGAGTACCGCAGCCTCTTTGTCAATCCCTATACCCTGGCGCTGCAAGGCGACCTGACGGTCTATGGCACCAGCGGCGTGCTGCCGCTGCGCAAGCAGCTCGATCTGCTGCACCGCCAGTTGCTGATGGGCGAATGGGGCCGCACCTACAGCGAGTTGGCGGCATCCTGGCTGTGGGTGGCTGCGCTGGGCGGTGTAGCACTGTGGTGGCTGTCGCGCCCGCAGCGGGCCGGCGCCCAGGTGGCCCATCCTCGCCTCCGCCGCTGGCACCATGGCTTGGGCCTGTGGCTGCTGGTGGGCCTGCTGTTTCTGTCGGCCACGGGCCTGACCTGGTCGCGCTGGGCCGGTGGCCATTTTGGCCAGGCGCTGCAGCAGATGGGCTGGCAAACGCCGCGCCTGAACACCAGCCTGGGCACAGACGCCAGCAGCGCACATGCCCACCACCACCCAGCCGACCCGCATGCGGACCATGCCGAGCACCAGGCCGCCCCGATGGCTATGGCCGGTATGGGCGCGATGCCCCAGGACTTTGACACCGCCCTGACACTGGCCCGCCAGCACGGCCTGGCATCAGCCAAGCTGGAGATCCGGCCGCCGGCCGCCGCCGGCAAGGCCTGGACGGTGACCGAGATCAACCGATCCTGGCCGACCGAGGTCGATGCGCTGGCCATAGACTTGGTGCAGGGCCAGGTGCTGGACCACAAGCGCTTTAGCGACTACCCGCTGGCCTCCAAGCTGACACGCTGGGGCATTGACCTGCACATGGGCAGCTGGGGTGTGCTGAACCAGGCGGTGCTGGTGCTGCTGGGCGCCGGCATTGTCGCAATGGCAGTGACCGGCTGGCTGCAATGGCGCAAGCGTCCGGGCCGCAGCCGCGAGTGGCTGCATGGCCAGCTGACCTTGGTCCACCAATGGCGCCAGTTGCCGCGTACGGCAGCGCTGGCCCTGTTGCTGGCTGCCACGGCCTTGGGCTGGCTGCTGCCGGTGCTGGGCTGCAGCCTGTTGCTGCTGCTGGCGCTCGATGCCTGGATCTACCTGCGCCGATCGCCCCCAGCCGTGCAACGCTAGGCAAAAAAATGCCCGGCACAGAGGCGGTGCCAGGCAGGTGAAGGCGCTGGCTTGCTGGCGCTGGCTTGCCGCTCAGTGCGGCACGATGCGCGCCTCGGCGCCTGCGGGGGCAAAGCTGCTGCGCCACTTCCAGCCGGCATAGGCACACCACAGCACCCCCAGCACGGCAATGCTGCCGCCGACCGGGCCCAGGTAGTGCAGGCCGGCATGCATACCCACCTGGCTGCCCAGCAAGGCGCCCGCGCCAATGCCAATATTGAAAATGCCCGAGAACAGCGACATGCCAACATCGGTGGCATCCGAGGCCAGGCGCAGCACCTTGGCCTGCAGCGGCAGCACCATGCACAGCATGACGACACCCCAGACGGCGCAGACCAGGTAGAGCGCAGGCGGCCAGCGCGTGCTGGGCAGCAAGAGCCACAGGCAGGCCGTCAGCACGGCCATCGCAGAGAGCAAAAAGCCGCGCGGCCAGCGCATGCCAAAGCTGCTGAACAAGATGCTGCCGACAATGCCCATGCCGCCGTACAGTAGCAGCACCCAGGTGGTGACCTGGTTGTTGAGTCCCGCCTCGCGTTGGATCAGTGGCTCGATATAGCTGTAGACGGTGAACTGGGCCGTCACCATCAGGATCAGCAAGGCATAGGTGGCCGACAGCGCCGGGCGCTTGAACAGCACCGGAATGCTGCGCAGCGAACCGGCATTCTCGCTGGGCAGCAGGGGCAGCATGCGCCACAGCACCAGCATGACGGCCAGCGCCAGCACGCCGATGATGCCAAAGGTGGTGCGCCAGCCCAGCGCCTCGCCCACCATGCGGCCCAGAGGCACGCCCAGCACCATCGCCAAGGTGGTGCCGGTGGCCAACAGGCCCAGTGCCTGCGGGCGCTTGTCCTGCGGCGCAATGCGCACCGCCAGCGATGCGGTGATCGACCAGAACACCGCATGCGCCAGCGCAATGCCCATGCGGCTGATCAGCAAGGTGGCGTAGTTCCAGGCCACGGCCGACAGGCCATGGCTCAGGATGAAGAGCGCAAACACGCCCATCAGCAGCTTGCGGCGCTCGATGTTCTTGGTCATCAGCATGCAGGGCAACGAGGTGAGCGCGACGATCCAAGCATAGATGGTCAGCATCAGACCCACCTGCTCGGTGCCCATGCCAAAGCTGCCACCAATGTCGCTGAGCAGGCCCACCGGCACAAACTCGGTGGTGTTGAAAACAAAGGCGCCCATGGCCAGGGCGATCACGCCGAGCCAGGCCTGGCGGCGGGTCAAAGATGCGGAATCGGTCATTGCAATAAAAAAAGCCGCAACTCCAAAACGGAGAGCGGCTCGCCAGTGTGCCAAAAAACAGTTAGCTGCCCATGATGGCCAGGGAAAACCCTTTAGTTCACGCTGTTGGAGGCGGTCAGGCCGCCAGGGTTTGCGGTTGCAGCTGCTGCAATTGCTGCTCTTCGAGCTTGCGGTGCAGCTGCACGGTGGTGGCGCAGGCGCGGGCCAGCTCGGCGCCCTTCTTCACGAAATGCTGGTGGAAGAACTCATGGTGCTCTTGCGAGTCATGGAAGTCGCGTGGCGTCAGCACGGCCGAGAACACCGGCACGCCGGTGTCCAGCTGGACACGCATCAGGCCATCGATCACGGCGGTGGTCACAAACTCATGGCGGTAGATGCCGCCATTGACCACCAGACCGCAGGCCATCAGACCGGCGTATTGGCCGCTTTGGGCCAGGCGCTTGAGCAGCAGCGGGATCTCGAAGGCGCCGGGCACATCGTAGAGGTCGATCTGGTCGGCGCGCCAGCCTTGCTGGGCCAGCTCGGCGAGGGCGGCATCGCGCGCCTGGTGCACGATGTCCGAATGCCATTGCGCGCTGACAATCGCCAGGCGTGCGGCCTTGTTGATGGAGTAAGAAATACTGGAATGCTGATTCATGGTTTTGCTGTCCTTCAATGACCTGAATCAGGGCGCGCGCAAGCCCATGGCAGCACTGCGCGCACCGGCGCAGGGCAGCTATAAGCTGTGCGCGATTCTCTTTCATCCGGACTGTGACCGTCGGCTCTGGCATCGCACCAGATCTGCTGACCTTGCGCGGCCGTGGGCCTTGCAAGCGCTCGCGGGCTCCTGGCTCCTCAAAGCCAGATACCGCCGGTGGGGAATTGCACCCCGCCCTGAGAATAACGCTGAGCCGCTGCCGGCAAGGCCCTGAAGGGACCCAGCCTGCTGCAGCTCGCCGGCCGATTGTAGAGGGGCGGCGATACAAACACCGTCACCCAGGTTTTTGATGCGCAGGTAACTTGTTATGCGTCTAGTTTTACCGCTTTAGCCTGCCCGCCTTCACTAAGGCGCCAGCGCTCTACACTGCGATATCAACGCACCCCAGTCCATCCCACCATGGCCCCGCTGAACTTCGTGCTCTCCCACATCCCCAGCCCGCAAGGCCCCATCTTGCTGCTCTGCGACGAGCAGCAGCGCCTGCGGGCGCTGGACTGGCAGGGCTATGAGGCGCGCATGGCCCTGCTGATGCGCCGCCAGTACCCGCGCAACGATGTGAAGATGCACAGCAGCGCGGTCCGGCCAGCGCCGGTGGCAGATGCCCTGGCCGCGTATTTTGATGGCGAGCTGCAGGCGCCAGATAGCCTGGAACTGGCCCTGGGCGGTACCGATTTTCAGCGCCAGGTCTGGACGGCCTTGCGCGCCATCCCGGCGGGCAGCACGCGCAGCTATGCCAGCCTGGCCGCGCAGATCGGGCGGCCGGCCGCAGTGCGGGCACTGGGCATGGCCAATGGTGCCAACCCCATCAGCATCGTGCTGCCCTGCCACCGGGTCATCGGCAGTGATGCCTCGCTCACCGGCTACGCAGGCGGCCTGGCGCGCAAGCAGTGGCTGCTGGCGCATGAAGCGAGGCACAGCAAAAAGCCCGCCTAGGCGGGCTTGGGGGCTAGGGATTGGCACCCTTGCAGGTGCCCAGCGGCAGCTTACTCGCCAATAGGCGTCTTCTTGCCGTCGATGTAGTGGCTCAGCGTGTACAGAGGCACCTTGAGCTCGCCGTTTTCCTGGAAGGCAATCTTCGCGGTCACGCCGTTGTACTCGGACTTGCGCAGCTCGGGCAGGTACTTCTTGGGATCGGTGGAATCGGCACGCTTCATCGCGTCGACGATCAGCATGGTCGCGTCATAGAAGTAAGGGCTGTAGACCTGGAACACGCCAGGGTTCTTGGCGTCGTAGCGCTTCTTCCATTCGGTGCCGCCAGGCATCTTGGCCAGCGATGCACCGCCGTCGGCGCAGACCACATTGCCCAAGGTCTTGGTGCCGGTGGCCAGCTTGGCCAGCTCGGCCGTGCAGATGCCGTCGCCGCCGAAGAACTTCACATTGGTCATGCCCAGCTGCACCATCTGCCGCAGCATGGGGCCGGCTTGCGCATCCATGCCGCCGTAGAAGATCGCATCGGGCTTCTTGGCCTTGATGGAGGTCAGGATGGCCATGAAGTCGGTGGCCTTGTCGTTGGTGAACTCGGAGGCCACGATGTTCACGCCCTTGGCGCCCGCGTCCTTCTTGAACACATTGGCCAGACCTTGGCCGTAGGCAGTGCGGTCGTCGATCACGGCCACGTTCTTGAGCTTCAGGGTATCGGCCGCATAGCCCGCCAGTGCAGCGCCCAGCGCGTTGTCGTTGGCGATGATGCGGAAGACACCTGGGTAGCCTGGGCGGGTCAGCTCAGGGTTGGTGGCCGCGCCGGTGATGAAGGGCACACCGCAGTCGTTGAAGATCTTGGACGAGGGAATGGCCACGCCCGAGTTCAGGATACCGGCGACCGCAGCCACCTTGTCATCGCAGAGCTTTTGCGCAGCGGCCGTGCCTTGCTTGGGGTCCGCCGCATCGTCTTCGGCCACCACTTCGAACTTGATCTTCTTGCCACCGATGGTCACACCCTGGGTGTTGAGGTCTTCCACCGCAAAGCGCACGCCCGTGACGTTGTCCTTGCCATAGTGCGCCTGAGGACCGGACAGCGGGCTCATCGTACCGATCTTCACCACCTCTTGCGCGCTTGCAGCCACGGCCATACCGGCCACCACCATGGCCACTGCAGCCTTGATACTTTTATCCATTGCGTCGTACTCCATCAAAAGCGTCTGTTAAGCGCCACCGGTACCGGCATGTGCCGCCCCGCCCACTTGTAATGGGGGAAGCACATCCGGTACATCATCGAACTCGATAGCGTGAGTGAGATTTTTTATCTAGCTCGGCCTACGACGGTATTAGGACAAGTCCTGTAAAAATAGCGACACAGTGGGTTTGAAATCGCATATAAGCGCCAGCATGCAACGCATTCCTGCAATTGCTGCATTGCATCAAATGAAGCGCCGATACCCGCCATGGACCGAATTTTTCGGTACCGACACCGATAAAGAGAGGCCTGGCCTGCCACCGACTGTCTTTTGCATGCCACGCCACCGGCTCTGTAAAGATTGGAAAAACAAAGCATGACTGTGATGCCGCCGTCAACCCCCAAGGCCGCAAAAACGTCTTTACATACATGGGCCCATGTCTGCGGTTTTGAGGGTGTAACGGTTAGCATTGGGAATCGCGATTGCTGGACCTGTGGCACCAAAGCCCGTCCAAGCCACCACACAACCAGAAAGGCTCGAATATGAACCATCGTCACTTGCTCAGCATTGCTGCCATCGCGCTCGGCGCGCTGGCCACCACGGGCTGCGTTGCCACCGGCAGCGACGGCTACTACAGCGATGCAGGCTATGGCAGCTATGGCGGCAGTTACGGCTATGGTTACCAGCAGCCCTCGCAAACCATTTATGTGCAGGACCGCTACAACGACGACCGCTACTACCGCGAGCGTGAACGTGACCGCGACCGCGCGGCCCGCGAACGTGAA
>NZ_KE148633.1:0-2084 GCF_000410635.1 Comamonas sp. B-9 | reverse complement strand
CGGGGGGGGGACCGGGACCGTGACCGCCAGGCCCGTGAGCGCGACCGCGACCAGCGCGCCCGTGACGAAGACCGCCGCCGCGCGCTGGAGCGCCAGGCACAAGACCGTGAACGCCAAAACCGCGAGCGCGACCGCAACCGCTTTGGCGAGAGCCGCCACCAGCAGGAATGCGCTGCGGCGGCACGCCAGAACGCAGCGGGCAGCGACAATGTGCTGACCCCCAGCCGCCCCTGCCGCTGATACCGCTGACCGGCCCTTGTGCTGAGCGCAGGGGCCCATCCAACAAGGAGTTTTCACCATGCGTACCATTCGTCTCGGCACGATGGCCATCGCCGCGGCCAGCGCCCTGCTCTTGGGCGGCTGCGTGGTCGCACCCGCAGACGGCGTGTACTACGGCGATGCCTATTCGACCTATTCCACCCCCACCTACGGCTATGGGGGTTACGGCTATGGCTACAACAGCTACCCCTACTACGGCAGCAGCTCTTTGGTGATCCAAAGCTCGCCAACCTATGTGTATGGCGGTGGCCGGCCTTATTACAGGCCAGGTGGCGGCTACTACCGCCCCGGCGGTGGCTATGACCGCCCAGGTCACGGCGGCAGCAGCCGTCCACCACCTTCGCGCCCACAGCAGCTCGCACCCGGCACCGGCTCGAACTTTGGCCGGCCCTACAACTCGGGCCCCCGCCCTGCAGCGCCCGCTTCGCGCCCCAATGGTGGCCGCTTTGGCGGACAGTTCCAGCAGCGCTAAAGCCTAGGTCACGCCACCCCAGCAGGCCCAACCATGCGCGCCATGCCACGCTCCCATCTGCCCAGCCTTCGCTATGCTGCGTGGCTGGGCTTGTGCTGCGCTTGCGCCCTGTCGGCGCCCATGGCGCAGGCCCAGGTCACCCGCTGCGTGGACCCGGGCAGCGGCAAGGTGACCTATACCGATGGCGCCTGCGCCAGCGGCGCGCGTGCGACCGAGATCGAGCGGCGCAAAACCGACGAGGAACTGGCCCAGGACCGCGCCCGCGAACAGGAGGCGCTGCAGGCCAAGGCCGAGCGGCGCGAGCAGGAGCTGGCCCAGCGCAGACTGCAGGCCGATGAACGTGCCGAGGATTTGGCGCAACGGGCTGCCAACCGCCCTTCGCGCAGCAACCCCGCACAGTCCGCCGCCTGCCAGCAATCGCGGGAGCGCTACAGCGCTGCCTCCGACGCAGCGGTTGACAAGGCCATGGGCAGCAGTGCGCAGCTTGATGCGGCCAAGCGCCAGATGGAGCTTGACTGTCTGGGCCCCGAGGCCTACAGCCGGCTTGAAGCGAGCCGCCCCGCGCCCAGCGCCGTGCTGCCCGCCGATCCCTACTGGGACCGCTACCCCTATGGCCGCCCGCCGCCCCGCCCTCCGGTGGTGACGCCTCCAGCCCCGGCACCCAGTATCACCCGCTGCGATGTGTTCAAGTGCGTGGATGCCCAGGGCTACTCACACCCCAGGGGCCAGATTGGCGAGACCGTGCGGCCACCCAGCCCCAGCGCCAACCCGCGCAGCTGCCGCAGCCAAGGCGGCACGGCGCCCTGCTAGCTGCCCACTGGGAGCGGCTGCAAAAGCGCCCGCATTCTGCCTGTGTTCAGGCGTCTGGGCCTTGAGCTGCGCCAGGCCCCACCAGGTACACCGCCGCCTGCAAGCCGTGGTGCACGGTCTGGTAGCGCAGCACCACACCCAACTCATGCCGCATGCGGCTATTGCTCAGGCGCCGCGACTCGCGCATAAAGCTCAGCAAGGTGGGGCTCAGCTGCTGCTCGGCCTCGGCCAGGCTGATGCGCGCGGGATGTGGCAGGCGCCACAGATCAGCAGCCAGGTCAAAATAATCGCCCATCGGCATCGCTGAGTCGTCAGCCACATTGGTGATGCGCTGGGGCCGGCCCCGCCACAGCGCCCGCTCCACGGCACGCGCCAGGTCATCGGCGTGGATATGGCTGGTGTAGACATCGTCCTCGCGGCGCAGCAGCGGCGTGCCGCGCTGCAGCCGCCCCAGCGGGGTGCCGCCCTCGCGGTCGCCGGCATAGATGCCGGGAATGCGCAGCACATGCACCGCAGCGCCACT
>NZ_APCR01000542.1:0-6136 GCF_000410635.1 Comamonas sp. B-9 | reverse complement strand
CGAAAGCTGAGCGTCACATCGCCTACGCTTTTATCTTCTAGTGCATCGCGCGGCTCACTGCCAAAACTGCGGCCACCTTGGTAGCGCATCAACGGGGCTGTGACGGTGTCGCCCTCCATCTGCCCCGAGGCGGCGTAGAAAGTAGCATCGCCATTTTTCTCGTAGCCAAATACCTGCATAAAGAAAGTCTTGCCCTGCACATCGATGGCAAAACCACGGCCTGGTTTGCCGTCCACTTCATCGCTGATGACCCAGGTGCCTGCCTGTGGCGTAAAACTGCGTGCTGCCCAGCTGGGAGATAGGGACAGACCCAGTGCAGATACTGCGAGAATGGATGCAAGCTTTGGAATGCGCGTTTGGTGTGCCACTTTATCTCCCTGGATTGAATCATTTTCAGATGCATGTCATTTGTACTTATCACCTGGATGCCAGCGATGCGGACGAAGCTGGATTCCATGAATACCATTATGAGTATTACATCTTCCAATTCTCTGAAGGCGAAGAAAGCTTTTTTGCGCGCAGCTATACCGATGAGCCCCATGGGGCTCACTTTCTCAATGCGGAAAAAGCCGGTCGATCACGGCCATTGACGACCAAGGATTTAGGCGCACCACTTTTCCTGGAAGCACAGGCCTATTTAAGGCAGGCGGGTAAAACTGAGCTGAGCTGGCTCAGTGGTAAAGGCAATGGTTATGAGCTACTGCAAAATCCGGTGATTCAGGACCCCATCAAACAGCAGTGATGCCTTCGCAAGCCCACAAAGACCAGCACAAATCACCGGTTGCAGATAAGCGATACCGACGTTTGGCGGCGCCAGTGAGTGCGCCGATTCAAAGCGATGGATGGCGCACCCAGCACCCCGATTAACGCCCCACCACCCTCACCACCCCATGCGCCAACCGCTCGATCCGCACCGGCAGCGACTGCGCCAGCAGCGCCAGGCTGGCGTCCGTGTCCTTGAGCGACAGGGCGCCCGATAGCCGCAACTGGGCCACGGCAGGATCACACTGCAGCGGGTCCGCACGGTAGCGGGCGATCTCGGCAACAACATCTGCCAACGGCATGTTCTTGGCCAGCAGCATGCCCTGCTCCCACAGCGCGGCGCTGGCTTGCACATCGGCTTGCGGGCCGATATGGCTGGTGCTGAAATCAGCGGTGTGCCCTTCTTGCAGCACTTGGGTGGCGCCCTGCTGGTTGGTGATGGCGACGGCGTGGCTAAAGACCGCCACGCGGCTGGTGCCCGCATCCACACGGCGCACGCTAAAGCGTGTGCCCAGCGCCTGCACGGTGCCTTGCCGTGTCTCCACGACAAAGGGGCGGTAGCTGGGCGATGGGTCAGCCTGCGTGGTCACCAAAATCTCGCCGCCGAGCAGCCGCACCCGGCGCTCCTTCGCGTTGAAATGGACGGCCACCGCGCTGGCGGTGTTGAGCGTCAAGGTAGAGCCATCGGGCAGCAGCATGGAGCGCGACTGCCCCACGGCGGTGGCCTGGTCGGCCATCCAGTCGCGCCAAGATAGCTCTCGCCAGGCCAACCAGCCGGCCGGGGCCGCCACCAGCAAGCCGCCCAGCCAGGCCAGACTCTTGCGCCGGTCGGGCCGCTGCACGGCAGTCAAGGTTTGCTGGCAGACCTCGGCAGGTACCTGGGCAAACACGCCCAGCATGGCTTCGGCCTTGTGCCAGGCGGCCTCATGCGCGGGGCTTTGGCTGCGCCATTGCTCAAAACGGGCCTGCTCCTTGGCCGTGGGCGTTTCGTAGCGCAGCACGATGAGCCAATCGGCCGCTTCGCTGAGCAAGGTGTTTTGTGCGGCAACGCCGGCCATCACGCGGCCTCCAGGCACAGCAGCAAGGCCTTGTGGATATGGCGGCGCACGGTGATCACCGGCATCGCGACCTGGTCGGAGATCTGCTGCAGGCTCAGGCCCTCGAGCTGCGCCAGTAAGAACACCTGGCGCGTCTTGGGCGCCAGGCCTGCCAGCAGCCGGTCGATCTGCACCAAGGCTTCGATGACCTGCAGCTGGGTCTCGGGCGATGGCGCATGCGGCTCGGGCAAGGCCTGCAAGGTTTCCAGGTAGGCGCGCTCGATCTCGCGCCGGCGCCACAAATCGACGACCAGGCCCTTGGCCACATGGGTCAGGAAGGCGCGCGGCTCGTCAGCAGCGTCCACATTGCGGGGCGACACCATGAGCCGAATGAAGGTGTCATGGGCCAGGTCGGCCGCGTCGCCCGCATTGCCCAGACGGCGCCGCAGCCAGGACTGCAGCCAGGCGTGGTGGTTTTTGTAGAGCGCTTCGATGGGCGAAGCCGAGTATCCGGGAGATGCCATGCGATATCCGCGCCCTGCTGCCACAGTGAATAGTTGAGAATGAATCTCAATTATATTCAAATGTAAAGACCGTCTTTACGCAGGACATTCGCGGCCGCCTGGCGCGCCAGCGGCGCGGGTAGATCAGCGCTGCGGCGCTGCCGGCACCGGCAGCACATACTGCCCCGTCCAGCCGACCAGGCGCAGCGCCATCTGCGTCATCTCCTGGCACAGCGCCTCGATGGACAGCTTGCCATTGGGCTGGTACCAGCGGTGCGTCCACTGCACCATGCCGCTGATCGCAAAGGCGGTCACCTTGGGGTTGCCGACCTGGAAAACGCCGGCCTCCACGCCGTTGACGATGAGCCGCGTCACCAGCGCATCAAAGCCGTGGTACTTGCTGCGGATATCGCTGATTTTTTCCGGGCTCAGGCTTTTTTCCTCTTCGAGCAGGATCACCGAGAAGGTGCTGAGCTCAATCTTGCGGCGCGTATAGGTGTCGATAAAAAACTCGAAGCGCCGCACCGGGTCCTTGTCCTCCAATTGCTCGCACTGGCTCACCGCCTCGTAAAGGCCGGCAAACACCTTGTCGAAAAGCCGCTCGAGCAGCTCGTGCTTGGACTTGAAGCGCTTGTAGATAAAGGGCTTGGTCACGCCGATCGAGGCCGCAATCTCGTCGAGCGTCGCGCTCTTGAAGCCGCGCTTGTAGAACAACTCGGCGGCGGCATTGATGATCAAGGTGTCCTTGTATTCCTGGATCTGGTTTTTGGCATCGCCTGCGTTGGTGTCGGTGGGTTGAAGCTGCACTGCTGAATATCTCCTGGTGGGCGTGGGGGCTGCGGCGGTGGCGCGCGCCGGCACGCTGTACGCATGGCCCCAGCATAGTGGAAAGGCGGGTGGTTTTGCACAAGATGCCAAGCAGCATCCATGCGTGAAATCCCCAATAGTACCAATCGATACTGATCAGTATCTTTGGGTTTTTCCAACGCTGAGCAGCCGCTCCCGGCCCATGCCGACGCACCGCGCCAGCAGCCACAGAGCCCCGTTGATTACAGGAGACAAGCGCATGTCGAACGCAACCGCCAGCCCTGGCGAACAGCTGAGTTACCAGGTCGTCGATTTTGGCCAACCGCTGCAACTGGCCCGCCGCGCCATCGCTGCGCCCCAAGGCAGCGAGGTGCTGGTGCGCATCAGCGCCTGCGGCGTCTGCCACAGCGATCTGCACATGGCCGAGGGCTTTTTTGACCTGGGCGATGGCCGCCACTTCGGCCTGGAAAAAGTGCTTAAGCCGCCGCGCACCCTGGGCCATGAGATCGTCGGCAGCGTGGCCGCCAACGGGCCCGATGCCCAAGGCGCGCTGGGCCGCTCGGTGATCGTCTTCCCCTGGATTGGCTGCGGTCAGTGTGCGCTCTGCGCCCGGGGCGATGAGCACATGTGCGCCCGCCCCGAGAGCCTGGGCACCACGCGCGATGGGGGCTTCAGCACCCATGTGCGCGTGCCCCACCCGCGCTACCTGATCGACCATGCCGGCATTGATGCCGCCTTTGCCGCCACCCTGGCCTGCTCGGGGCTGACGGCCTACTCGGCCCTGAAAAAAGTGGCACCAGCGACCGAGCAGGCGCCGCTGGTCATCATCGGCGCTGGCGGCGTGGGCCTGGCGGCCGTGGCGCTGGCCAAGGCCTTGCATGGCCTGGGGCCCATCGTTGTCGATATCGACCCGGCCAAGCGCCAGGCTGCGCTGGATGCCGGCGCCAGCCGTGTGGTGGACCCGGCAGAAGCCGATGCCGCCAAGACCCTGGCGCGCTCGAGCGCCGAAGGCGTGTCGGCAGTGCTCGATTTTGTCGGCTCCACGCGCACGTTCGAGTTTGCCAATGCCGTCGTCGGCAAGGGCGGCAAGATTCTTATCGTGGGCCTCTTTGGCGGCAGCGCCAGCATCCAGCTGCCGCTGATCCCCATGCGCGCCATCTCCATCGGCGGCTCCTATGTGGGCTCACTGGCCGAGCTGCGCGAGCTGGTGGCGCTGGCCCAGCAAGGGGTGCTGCCGTCCTTGCCGCTCAGCAGCCGCCCGCTGGGCGATGTGCAGACCGTGCTGGACGAGCTGCGTGCCGGCAAGGTCACCGGCCGCGCCATCTTGCAAAGCTGAAGCCAGAAAGAACCAGGAGCACCGCATGAACTACCAAGTCCAATTGCTGATCGACGGCCAGTGGCGCGACAGCAGCAGCCAGGAATGGCTGGACATCACCAACCCCGCCGATGAAAGCACGATTGGCCGCGTGGCCAAGGCCAGCCGCGCCGACCTGGATGCCGCGCTGGCCGCCGCCCAGACCGGCTTTGCCGCCTGGCGCAAGACCTCGGTGATGGAGCGCTCGACCTATCTGCGCAAGGCTGCCGCGCTGGTGCGCGAGCATGCTGAAGAGATGGCGCTGATGCTGGTGCATGAGCAAGGCAAGCGCCTGACCGAGGCGCGCATCGAGCTCTCGGGCGCCAGCGAGGTGCTGGAATGGTTTGCCGAAGAGGCACGCCGCTGCTACGGCAGCATGATCCCGCCGCGCTCGCCCGAGCTGCGCCAGTATGTACAGCATGAGCCGGTGGGCCCGGTGGCGGCGTTCACGCCCTGGAACTTCCCGATCAACCAGGCCGTGCGCAAGATTGCCGCCGCGCTGGCTGCCGGCTGCTCGATCATCGTCAAGGGCTCGGAAGAGACGCCGGTGGCGCTGGCCCGCTTTGTCCAGGTGCTGGAGCAAGCCGGCCTGCCCGCAGGCGTGCTCGGCCTGGTCTATGGCGTGCCCGGTGATATCTCCGAGCACCTGATTGCCTCGCCCGTGGTGCGCAAGATCTCGTTCACCGGCTCCACCTCGGTGGGCAAACTCTTGAGCGCGCAAGCGGGCGCCGCGATGAAGCGCGTGTCGATGGAGCTGGGCGGCCATGCGCCCGCCATCATTTGCGACGACGCCGACCTGGCGCGCAGCCTCAAGCTCCTGGGTGTGCAGAAGTTCTGGAACGCTGGCCAGGCCTGCATCTCGCCCTCGCGCTTTCTGGTGCAGGCGCCCTTGTATGACGAGGCCATTGCCGGTTTCCAGCGCATTGCCGAAGGCTATGTGATGGGCAATGGCCTGGACAAGGCCACCCGCATGGGCCCACTGGCCAACCCGCGCCGCGTGGCCGCCATGCAGGCCCTGGTGGATGACGCGGTGGCCAAGGGCGCCCGTGTGGTAACGGGCGGCAAGGCGCCAGATGGCAAGGGCTACTTTTTTGCGCCCACGGTGCTGGCCGATGTGCCGCAGGATGCGCGCATCTTCAACGAAGAGCCCTTTGGCCCGATTGCCGCATTTGCCCGCTTTGACAGCGATGCCCAGGCGCTGCAAGAGGCCAACCGCCTGCCCTGGGGCCTGGCGGCCTATGTGTTCAGCGGCTCGGCCACACGCGGCGAGTGGTTCAAGAACGAGATCGAAAGCGGCCTGGTCGGCATCAACTCGATTGCGATGGGCTACCCCGAGCAGCCGTTTGGCGGCGTCAAGGATTCGGGTTATGCCAGCGAAGGCGGCGCCGATGCGCTGGCCTTCTACCTCAGCAGCAAGTTTGTCAGCCAGACCATCTGAGCGCGCAGGCCGGTGCCCATCCGCTGCCGGCCTGCTGCCGGACCACTTCCGCGCCGATGCGGGGCAGCGTGATCGTAGAGTGAAGGATTTCCATGCACAAGGTATTGATCGCTAACCGGGGGGAGATTGCGGTGCGCATTGCGCGCACGGCCGCAGACCGGGGCATCGCAAGCGTTGCGGTCTACGCCAGCGACGATGCAGCCAGCCTGCACCGGCGCGCGGCCGACCACGCCCG
>NZ_APCR01000544.1:0-6019 GCF_000410635.1 Comamonas sp. B-9 | reverse complement strand
GGCGCCGTGTCCAGGTCTAGAAGATCGTCGTCTTGTTCATCGCGCGCAGCGGCCGCGGATGCACGGGATGGGGTGTTGGTCTTGGCGGAAAAGTCACCAGCGGAAAGCTGGCTGCCACGGCGGGGAGGTGCGGGAGGCAAGGGCATGGAGCTCGGGGCCTTTATCTAAACACTCGCCAAATGGGCGAACTCACTCCGAACGCCTGCCACCCCGGATGCAAAAAAGGCCATCTCGCAAGCAAGACAGCCTTTTTCATGGGGAATGACAGAACAATCCGGACTCACATACATATGGAGCCCATTATGCACATTCTGGGCGCCCCGAAACCAGCAATCGCAGTCATGGATCGCGGTGTCGGCCCAGAAAGACGGAAACCGCAACGGCGCGCATCCGCAGATCGCGCGCCGCCACAAGGTTGCCGCCTGGCGCAGCGGCTTAGGCAGCCTTCTTTTGCGCAGCCTTCATCGACTTGACGGCCTTGAGCACTTCTTCGACATGGCCCAGCACCTTCAGGCCGCGCCATTCTTGCACCAAGATGCCATCAGGGCCGACCAGGAAGGTCGAGCGCTCGATGCCCTTGACCTTCTTGCCGTACATGATCTTGTTCTTGACGACGCCGAACATGTGGCACAGCTTCTCTTCGGTATCGGCGATCAGCTCGAAGGGCAGCTCAAGCTTTTCCTTGAAGTCGTCGTGCGACTTCATGTTGTCGCGCGACACGCCGAAGACGGCTGCACCAGCCTTGACAAAATCCGCGTACTTGTCGCGGAACTGCATGGCTTCGGTGGTACAACCGGGGGTGTTATCCTTGGGGTAGAAGTACAGCACCAGAATTTGCCCCTGATGCGACGCATTGGAGACCTTCAGGCCTCCCGTCGCTTGTGCTTCAAATTCTGGCAAGGGTTTGTTGACAACAACAGCCATAGCTCTCTATTTTCTCCGGAGTAATCGCAAAAAGGCCGCAGGAATCAAAGTATTCATCTAGTTGTTATTCAGGCCCGCGGCCGCAAGCGAGTATTTTAACCCGAATCGAAATATTTATCGAGCCCCACTGATAAACACAGGCTATCGATTGTGGTTATAGAGCAGGAGCCTCCAGCAGCACGGCCAGCAAGACCTTGCGTCCCTCACCAGCCAATACGTTGTAGGTACGGCATGCAGCGGGCGTATCCATGGTCTCGAAGCCGATACGTTTTGCAATCAGTGGAGCCAGCCAGGCAGGCGAAGGAAAACGTAACCGATTGCCACTGCCGAAAATGACCGTTTCGACATCGGCCTCGGCGAGCTGGGCGAAATGGGCGGGGCCCAGGTCTTCGAAGCGCTCGCAATCCCAGCGCTGGAGGGTGCCGTTGGAGCCGACCACCAGGCTGTATGCATAGGACTGCTTGTCCACGGCCAGCCAGCCCGGGCCATAGCCTGTGATGGTCAAGGTGTCGGATTTATCGGGCTGGAACTTCATGGCGCGGGCTTTCTGCAAACGGGGCTGGGACGGGGCGGGGCCCGGTGCCGCAGGCACAGGGAGCCACTACAGGGCGATCAACGCAAGGATCTGTGGTCAAATTATAGTTTTCACCTAGTTGGGTTGTGGGTTCGAGGTATTGGCATGGTTGCCAGCCGGCTGCAATCCCGTGTTTTCAGAGGTAGTGGTTTCTGTCATGAAGACGATTCAAAAATCCGCCAAGCTGGCCAATGTGTGTTACGACATTCGAGGGCCGATCATGGACGCGGCGAAGCGGATGGAGGACGAAGGACAGAAGATCACCAAGCTCAACATCGGCAACCTGGCGGTGTTTGGCTTCGATGCCCCTGAAGAGGTGCAGCAGGACATGATCCGCAACCTGCCGAACTCGGCGGGCTACTCCGACAGCAAGGGCATCTTTGCCGCGCGCAAGGCGGTGATGCACGAAACCCAGCGCCTGGGCATCAAGGGCGTGGGTCTGGACGACATCTACCTGGGCAATGGCGCCTCCGAGCTGATCAGTCTGGCCACCAATGCGCTGCTCGATACTGGCGACGAAATGCTGCTGCCAGCCCCCGACTACCCGCTGTGGACGGCGGCGACCAGTCTGTCGGGCGGCACCCCAGTGCACTATATGTGCGACGAAGAAAACGGCTGGATGCCCAACCTGGCCGACATCCGTGCCAAGATCACGCCCCGCACCAAGGGCATCGTGGTCATCAACCCCAACAACCCCACCGGCGCGCTCTATTCCGACGCCCTGCTGCGCGACATCGTGCAGATCGCGCGTGAGCATGGCCTGGTCATCTTTGCCGATGAGGTCTATGACAAAGTGCTGTATGACGATGCCAAGCACACGCCGATGGCCTCGCTGTCGCAGGATGTGCTGACCATCACCTTCAATTCGCTCTCCAAGGCCTACCGCAGCTGCGGCTACCGCGCCGGCTGGATGGTGATCTCCGGCGACAAGACGGGCGCTGCCGACTATATCGAGGGCCTGAACATGCTCTCAAACATGCGCCTGTGCGCCAATGTGCCCGGCCAGTGGGCCGTGCAGACCGCGCTGGGCGGCCACCAGAGCATTGATGAGCTGGTGCAAGAAGGCGGGCGCCTGCGCAAGCAGCGCGACCTGGCCTGGGAGCTGATCAATGCCATCCCCGGTGTCAGCTGCGTCAAGCCCCAGGGCGCGCTCTACATGTTCCCCAAGCTCGACCCTGCGGTCTACCCGATCGAGGACGACCAGGAATTCTTCCTGCAGGTGCTCAAGGAGACCCGCGTGATGCTGGTCCAGGGCACCGGCTTCAACTGGCCACGGCCTGACCACTTCCGCATCGTGTTCCTGCCCCATGAGGCGGACCTGCGCGAAGCGATCAACCGCCTGGCCGCCTTCCTGGCCAAGTACCGACTTCGCCACGGAACCGAGCAGCTTGCGCAAGCCCATAAGGCTGATATCAAGCTGGTCAAGACCAAGGCAGAAAAATCCGCTGCCTGAGTCGCCGCCTTTCCTATCTGACAACGACAGGCGTCCGGCTGGGCGCCTTGTTGGTTATTCAACGTATCCAAGAGAATTTATGAAACCGATCCAAGTAGGCTTGTTGGGCATCGGCACCGTCGGTAGTGGTGTCTTCAACGTGTTGCAACGTAACCATGACGAGATTCGCCGCCGCGCTGGCCGCGATATTGCCGTAACCATGGTGGCCGATCTGGATGAAGCCCGTGCCCGTGCGGTGGTGGGTGACCAGGCCGCCGTCGTCAAGGACGCGCGCGAGGTGATCGCCAATCCCGACATCGATGTGGTCATCGAGCTGATCGGCGGTTATGGCGTGGCCAAGACCCTGGTGCTGGAGGCGATTGCCGCTGGCAAGCATGTGGTGACGGCCAACAAGGCCCTGCTGGCCGTGCATGGCTCGGAGATTTTCAAGGCAGCGGCCGACAAGGGCGTGATGGTGGCCTACGAAGCGGCCGTGGCCGGTGGCATCCCGATCATCAAGGCGCTGCGCGAAGGCCTGACCGCCAACCAGATCCAGTGGATTGCCGGCATCATCAACGGCACCACCAATTTCATCCTCTCCGAGATGCGCGACAAGGGCCTGGACTTTGACGTGGTGCTCAAAGAAGCGCAACGCCTGGGCTACGCCGAAGCCGACCCGACCTTCGACATCGAAGGCGTGGACGCCGCGCACAAGGCCACCTTGATGAGCGCCATCGCCTTTGGCGTGCCGGTGCAGTTCGACAAGGCCTATGTCGAGGGCATCACCAAGCTGTCGTCGGTCGATATCCGCTATGCCGAGCAGCTGGGCTACCGCATCAAGCTCCTGGGCATCACCAAGCGCACCGACAAGGGCATCGAGCTGCGGGTGCATCCGTCGCTGGTGCCATCCAAGCGCCTGATCGCCAATGTGGAAGGCGCGATGAATGCCGTGGTGGTGCATGGCGATGCCGTGGGCACGACCCTGTACTACGGCAAGGGCGCAGGCTCCGAGCCCACCGCCTCGGCCGTGATTGCCGATCTGGTCGACATCGCCCGCCTCGAAGGCGCCGCTGTGGCCCACCGCGTACCGCCCCTGGCCTTCCAGAGCAGCACCTTGCGCGAAGCGGGGCAGGAGCTGCCGGTGCTGCCGATGGCCGATATCACCACCAGCTACTACCTGCGCATGCGCGTGGCCGACGAGGCCGGCGTGCTGGCCAAGGTCACCGGTCTGCTGGCGGGCGCCGGCATCAGCATCGATGCGGTGCTGCAGCGCGAAGCCGACGAAGTCGGTGGTGAAGGCTCGACCCAGACCGACCTGATCATCCTGACGCACGACACGCGCGAAGGCGATATGGACAAGGCACTGGCCGAAATCCAGGGCCTGCCCACCGTGCTGGCGCCGATCACCCGCATCCGCAAGGAAGAGCTGAACTAAGCGAGCGCTAGAGCCGCTGCGGCCGCCGGTCGCACCGCCCGGCGCCTGCCGCCTACCCAACCGCCTGTGGCCGATCCGGCCCAGGCGGTTTCGCTTTTTGGGCCCAACGGCTGCGAAAACATCCGCATCATTCTGTTACTTGTGGGTATTTGTTCACGTCATTATTTTTCTAAATAATGGCCGCTCACAAATGCGGCGCCCCCGGGGGCTGCAGATCGATAACAAAGACGGGGAGTTGCACTATGTCGGACACCGACAAGAAATGGCTGGCGCTGGCCCAGCGGTGGGGGGGGTTGTTCGGGATTCCGCTGCTGATGCTGGCCATTGGCCTCTGGCAATGGTCGCGGGCCGATACGCCGGTCTCGGATGTGGGCGCGCAGATCGCCCAGTACCAGCAGGTGGTGCGCCAGCTCGAGGCGATCGAGGCCGAAAAGCCCGGCCGCCGTGCGACGGTGCGGGACAGCGAGGGCAAGGAATACCCGGTCTGGAAGGTCAAAAACGAGTACCTGATGGCCATCCAGGACCTGCAAAACCAGGGTCTGAATGTCACCACCCGTAACTTGCAGCCGGTGCTGGCGGGCTGCACTATCGCCTTCAGCGTGCTGGCGCTGCTCTGGTCGGCGCTGGGGGTGGTGTACCAGCGCGGCATGGGCGCCAAGGCCCTGCAGTCGCGCGAGCAGCTGCTCGCGACCTTCCAGAAGGGCCGCAAGCTCTTGCCCACCTATATGGTGGTCATGGTGCTGCTGCTGTTCGGTGCGGCCATCCCGCTGCTGGTCTACGAGATGATGCCCATCCTGCGCCACCGCAACTACAGCAAGGGCGACATGAAGCTGATGTTCATCCTCGGCGGCCTGGCGCTGTTCCTGCTCTACTCGGGCTGCAAGGTGCTGATCGATGTCTGGAAGGCATCGCGCAAGCCGCTGGAGAACGCGCCCATCGAGGTGATGGGCCAGACCGTCAGCCGCCAGCAGGCGCCCGAACTCTGGGCCTTTGTGGACCGCGTGGCCGCCAAGACCGGCGCCGGCATGCCCGACGCGCTGGTCGTGGGCCTGAACGAAGGCTTTTTTGTGACCGAGCACCCGGTGCAGCTGGCCAGTGGCGCCTTGCTGCCCCAGGGGCGGGTGCTGTACCTGCCCTTGCCCTATATGGCCTTTCTCAATGCCGGCGAGGTTGCCGCCGTGATCGGCCATGAGCTGGGCCACTTTATCGGCGAGGACACGCTCTACAGCCAGCGCTTCTCACCGATCTACAGCGCCACCCTCCACCACCTGGTGGCCATCAGCGGCGGTGAGCGCCATGAGGGCTCCTGGATGGACATTCTGCGCCGGCCAGCCACCTTGTTTGGCGAGATGTTCTTGGACAGCTTCCACGAAGCGGTGCGCTACTGGAGCCGCAAGCGCGAGCTGGCCGCCGATGCGGTGGGCGCGCAGGTCGTGAGCCCGCAGGCCGTTGCGTCGTCCTTGCTGCGCATCAGCGCGCTGGCCCCGCTGGTGGATGAAGCGCTACAGGCCAACTGGGACCGGGGCGAGACGGTCGCAGGCGGCGTGCTGGGCCATGTGCGCCAGCTGGTCGCTGCCAAGGGCATGACCGACCCGAGCGAGCACCTGGACCAGCGCCAGGCCCACCCGACCGACACCCACCCCGAGCTGGCCGA
>NZ_KE148632.1:5145-17227 GCF_000410635.1 Comamonas sp. B-9 | reverse complement strand
CGGCGGCCTGCGCTGGCAAGGTTTGCGCTGCATCAACAGGCGCGCGTTCAGGTGTCGGCATGGGGCATCACTCCGTGGGTGGGGTCAGCAGGCGGCGCACCGCCTCCAGCGAGCCGCGCGGTGTGCGGCCCTGGGCATCGGGCTTCAAGGCGCCGCGCAGGTCATCCAGGTCATAGACCAGGTAGTGCACACCAATGTTTTCATGGAGCGGTTTGCAAAGGCTGCTGATCGACAAGGCATCCACCGTCTCACCGTGGAAACCGTTGATTGACGATACCTCATAGCGCACGCCATGGTCAATCAGCGCAATCTCAGCCGATTTGGAGTCATCGCAGAACAACTGAATGTATATGTCAGACAGACGCGTGGCCGTGCCATTCCAGACGGCGCCTACCAGATAGGGCCGGAAAGCCTCCATGCGCTCCATCCACACGACGGCCATCTCGCGCAATGCGCGCAACTCAGCGGGCTGGGTGTCGGCGCAGAACAGCTCCAGGTACTCGCGCACCGCCGCTTCCAGCACCTCGTTGTCGGGCAGAGCGGTGCGGCCCGGCAGCCCCAGCTGCTTGACGGCGCGCTTCTTGGCCGGCCCCCACTCCAGGCCTTCCTCCACCACCATGCGTGCGGCGGTGTTGGCGATTTCCCAGCTTGCATCAGTCTTCATGCATTCCATTGTGTCGGATTTGCATGGCCCCTGCGGCACTTGCTTGCAATTACAGCCGCCCAGAGCGCGGCTTATATCCGGACGCGCCGTAGAATCGACGTCCATGCACATTCATATTCTGGGTATCTGTGGCACCTTTATGGGTGGCGTGGCCGCACTGGCACGCGAGGCTGGGCACAAGGTGACGGGCTGCGACAGCGGCGTCTACCCGCCGATGAGCGACCAACTGCGCGCGCTGGGCATCGAGCTGATCGAAGGCTTTGGCGCCGACCAGCTCGCGCTGCAACCCGATATGTATGTGGTCGGCAACGTCGTCAGCCGCGCGCGGCTGGATGATGGCTCGCCCAAGTTTCCGCTGATGGAGGCCATCCTCGACTCCGGCGCTCCCTACACCAGCGGCCCCCAGTGGCTGGCCGAGCATGTGCTACAGGGCCGCCATGTGCTGGCCGTGGCCGGCACCCATGGCAAAACCACGACGACCTCGATGCTGACCTGGATTCTGGAGGCCGCAGGCCTGCAGCCGGGCTTTCTGGTCGGTGGCGTGCCACTCGATTTTGGCGTCTCAGCCCGCCTGGGTGCGCCCACCCGGCCCGGCGGTGGCGATCCGCGCCCCGTGTTTGTGATCGAGGCCGACGAATACGACACCGCCTTTTTCGACAAGCGCAGCAAGTTTGTGCACTACCGCCCCCGCACCGCCGTGCTGAACAACCTGGAGTTCGACCATGCCGACATCTTTGATGACCTGGCAGCGATTGAGCGCCAGTTCCACCACCTGGTGCGCACTGTGCCCGCCAGCGGCCGTGTGGTGGCCAATGGTGTTGAAGAGAGCCTGACCCGCGTGCTGCACCAAGGCTGCTGGAGCGAAGTGGTGCGCTTTGGCGCCGCCATTGACGGCATGCGCGCCGAGGGCGACCCGTCCAACTTTGAGGTGCTCTACAAAGATGCGCCCGCCGGCAGGGTGCAGTGGGGCCTGAGCGGCGTGCACAACCAGATGAATGCGCTCGCTGCCATCGCCGCAGCCCAGCATGTGGGCGTGGCACCCGCAGAAGCGGCCCAAGCCTTGTCGCGCTTTCAGAATGTCAAGCGCCGCATGGAATTGCGTGGCACCGCCGCCGGCATCCAGGTCTACGACGATTTTGCCCACCACCCCACGGCCATCCGCACCACCTTGGATGGCCTGCGCCAGCAGGTGGGCGCGCAAACCCGCATTCTTGCGGTGTTCGAGCCGCGCAGCAACACAATGAAGTTGGGCACGATGAAGTCGCAGCTGCCCTGGTCGCTGGAATCAGCCGACCTGGCCTTTTGCCACACTGCCGGCCTGGACTGGGACGCCGCCCAGGCGCTGGCCCCCATGGGCGCGCGCGCCCAGACCGCCAGCAATATCGACAGCCTGATCGCCCAGGTGCTGCAGGCAGCCAAGGCCGGTGATGTGATCGTCTGCATGAGCAATGGCGGCTTTGGCGGCATCCACGACAAATTGCTCAAGGCGCTCACCGCCCGCAACTGAGCGGTCTGCGCGACGGCCCTCCCCAAGAAAAAGGCGAGCCCCAGGTGCTCGCCTTTCTATTATTAATAGCGCAGTTAGCGCCCATCAAGCAGCCGCTGGCTCTGCCTGCTTGCGCTTGACCCACCAACGGTAACCCATGGGCCCCAGCACCACGGCAGCCGCCAGCACCCAGAGGATGGTGCAGACCGTGCTGGCCCAGAGGATGGACACATCGCCATTGGTGATGGACAGCGCACGCCGCAGGTTTTGCTCCATCATCGTGCCCAGCACAACACCCAGCACCATCGGCGCCATGGGCACCTGGAGCTTGCGCAGCAGGTAGCCGATCACGCCGATGGCGACGACCGCCATCAGGTCAAAGGTCGTGGCACTGATGGCATAGACGCCGATAAAGCTGATCGCCAAAATGCCCGGCACCAGCAGCCAGCCCGGGATGGACAGCATCGAGGCAAACACCCGTACCATCGGGATGTTCATGACCAGCAGCATCACATTGGCAATCAGCAGCGAGGCGATCAAGCCCCAGACCAGCGCGGGCTGCTGCTCAAACAGCACCGGGCCGGGGGTGATGTTGTAGAGCGTGAGCGCGCCCATCATCACGGCCGTCGTCCCCGAGCCAGGGATGCCCAAGGTGAGCATGGGGATGAACGAGCCGGTAGCGGCGCTGTTGTTCGCCGCCTCAGGCGCGGCCAAGCCACGCATGTCTCCCTGGCCAAATTTGGCATCCGGGTCTTTGTCCTCTATATAGCGCTTCTCGTTGGCATAGGCCACGGCCGAGGCCACGCTGGCGCCCGCCCCTGGCAACACGCCCATCACAAACCCGAGCAGGCTGCCACGGATGGTGCTGCCGGAGGTAAAGCGCAGCTCACGCAGATTGAAGAGCTTGCGTTGGCTGGGCGGCACTTCGACGCTTTGGCCCGAGAGCTTGTTCTCCAGCATTTGCAGCATTTCCGCGACGGCAAACAAGCCAATGACAACCACGACAAAATCCAGGCCATCGGCCAGGTGCGGGATGTCGAAGGTATAGCGGTAAACGCCGGAGTTCGCATCCACGCCGATGGTCGCAATCGACAGCCCGATGGCGGCCGCCAGAACCCCTTTGATGGGTTGCTCCCCCAGCAAGCTGGTGAGCGCACAGAAGGCAAACACCATCAGCACAAAGTATTCCGCCGGGCCAAATGCCAAGGCCCACTGCGCCAGAAAGGGCGCAAACGCGGCGATACCGACAATGGCGATGAGGGAGCCGACAAAGGAGGACCAGGCCGACAGGGACAGCGCCACGCTTCCCAGCCCCTGGCGCGCCAGCGGGTAGCCATCCAGCGTGGTCATGACCGCAGCCGCCTCGCCGGGCACATTGATCAGGATCGAGGTGATCCGGCCTCCGTATTCGGCACCCACATAGACAGCGGCCAGCAAGATCAAGGCGGTATCGGGCGGCAAGCCCATCGCAAAGGCGATCGGCACCAGCATGGCAACCCCGTTCGTCGGGCCCAGGCCCGGCAGCACACCGACGATGGTGCCAAAGAACGAGCCAATCAGTGCCACGAGCAAGTTGGTGCCCGAGAAGGCAACACCAAAACCCAGGGAGAGGTTATCCAGCATCGCGCTCATAGCAGCTCCTCCAGCCAGCCCAGTGGCAGCACCACGTCCAGCAAACGGTCAAAAAGAACATAGAACAGCACGCTCAGGCTGGTGCCGCCGATCCCGCACTGCAGCCAGCTGCCACCAAAGAGCCGGCCCACGCAGGCGGCAGCCACGGCTGTGGCCAGCACAAAGCCGGTCCACTGGAACAGCCCGGCGTACACCAGCACCAGCGCCACCATCAGCGCAATGCGGCTGTTGGCACCGGGCGGGTTGGGCGCTGCCGGGTTGCCGCCTTTCACGACAAGGCGCAGGCCACACATGCCAATCACCGTGGCCAGCAACAAAGGAAAGGCGCGCGGACCCACGGGCTCGTAGGCAAATGCTGCCTCCAGCCCGTGTCCAAACCACGCCAGAAAGGCCGATAGCAGCAGCGCCGCCACGCCCAGGGTGCGATCATTGAGAACCATAGATATCTTTCCGCAAGATGTGCGAGTGCGGCGGACCAGGGTTTCTGGCCGCCTTGTTCAAGCCCCATGGGCCAGGCTGGCAGGTGCTAGGCCCAGGCAGGCCTTACTTGACCAGGTCAAAGGACGTGGCCAGCTCCGTGTAGTGCCGGGTACGGGCCTTGATGTAGTGGTCGAGCTCGGGCCCCGTCTTGTTGAAGGGCATGAGACCCAGTTGCGCCTGGGCCTTGCGGAACTCGGGCGTGGCCATGGCTTTGTCAAACGCCTGCAGCCACCAGCGGTAGTCGGCATCCGATACCTTGGGCCCCACGTAGAAACCCCGGATGATCGGCCATTCGATGTTGAAGCCCTGCTCGGCAGCGGTCGGCACGTCGGCCAGCTTGCCCGGCAAGCGCTCGGAGTGGAAAACCGCCAGCACGCGGATGGGGGCACCGCCTTCGAGCATGGTGACCGCCTCGGCCGCATCCCCCATGAAGGCCTGGACATGGCCGCCGCGCAGCGCCGTGACGGCTTCGCCACCGCCCTCAAAGGCAACGAAGCGCATTTTCTTGTAGTCCACGCCGGCGGCGCGCGCGGTCAGCGCTGCCTTCATCCAGTCCTGGCTGCCAATGGAGCCGCCCGCGCCCAGCACCACCTGGCTCGGATCTTCCTTGAAAGCCGCCATCAGGCCCTTGAGATCCTGGTGGGGCGAATCCGCCCGCACCACGGCCACACCGTAATCCGCACCCACAGTGGCCAGCCAGCGCACATCATCGGCGCTGTACTTGCCAAACTTACCCTGGGCCAGATTGAGCAGCGAGCCACTGGAGAACGCAGCAATGGCGCTGCCATCTGCCGGGCGCTGGGTGATGATGCTGTTGTAGGCCACCGCACCAATGCCGCCAGGCATGTAGACGATGCGCATGGGTTTCTGGAGCGCCTTGGACTCGCGCATGCCCGTCTGGGCCAGGCGGCAGGTCAGGTCAAACCCGCCGCCAGGCTGGGCCGGGGCAATGCACTCCGGGCGGCGGGGCTCTGCCTGCGCCATCGCTGGCACCCAGGTGCTCGCTGCGATGACCGTGCTGATGAAAAGGCCTGAGGCCTGGCCTGATAAACGGCTTGCAAACATAGGTTTTGTCTCCTTTTTTGGGCATGGGCGCTTTGGCCAAGGGGCGGCTGGCCAGAACCTGGCTGGCAGCGCTGGCCAAGCGTGGAACCTGGTCGGGCGAGGGATCGCCACCAAGGTAGACAAAGACTAAACGCTCGCGGCTTTCAATAGCCTTTCAATTCGGGGTTATTCCCAGGTCAGCGGCGGTATGCGGCATGCGGAAGCTGCCGTGCAAACCCAGCTGCCCCTGCGCATCACGGCCATTGGCCAGCTTGAACTCGGCGCCATGCATCTGGGCAATGGTCTGCACAATGGCCAGGCCCAGGCCCGCGCCCTGCTGGCGCTTGCCCGCAGCACCACGCCGAAACCGGCTGCCCGCCTGTGCCCTGTCGTGCTCGCTCATGCCCCCACCGCTGTCGATCACCACCAGCGCGATGGACGACGCGCTGCCCTGCAGCTGCACGGTGACCTGGCCACCGGCAGGCGTATAGCGGATGGCGTTGTCCACCAGGTTGCTGATCGCCTCGCGCAGCAGCCAGCCCAGGGCCTGCACCTGCCGCCCTCGGGGGTCGTCGCCCAACCCCACCACATCCAGCCCCAGGTCAATCTGCTTGGCGCGCGCGAGCGGCCACAAGGTGGTGACCACCTGCTCCGCCAGTGCCCGCAGATCGACCTCGGCAAATTGCGATCGGATACTGGCAGCGGCCCCGGCATCTCGGGCGCGGGCCAGCGCCAGCATCTGCTGGGTCAGGCGCTCGGCCCGGCCCAGACCGTCTTGCATCGCATGCAGTGCAGCCCGCATCTGGGCCGGGTCCCGCTCACGCAATGCATAGCCGATCTGGGTACGCAGCAAGGCCAGCGGCGTGCGCAGTTGGTGGGAGGCGTCATCGAGAAACTGCCGCTGGGCCTGGGCGCTGTGGGCATAGCGTTCCACCAAGTGGTTCAGCGATTGCACCAGTGGCCGCACTTCTGCAGGCAGGCTGGCCGCATCGATAGGCGAGAGGTCATCCCAGGCGCGCGCATCCAGGTGCTGGCGCAGCCGCTTCAATGGCCTGAGCGCGCGCACCACGCCCGCCACCAGCAACACCACGCTGATGCCCACCAGCAGCACATCGCGCAAGATGGCACGCGTGACCATGTGCCGCTCCACCAGCGCACGCTCCTGAAGATTCTCTGCCACCTGCACCACGATGCGGCTGTGCGGATTGCCCGCGACGGGCGGGTCCGCCAGCCGAGCCCAGGCGGCCACACGGATGGGCTCATTCAGGTACACCGCGTCATAGAACTGCGGCACGCCGAGTTCGAGCTCGCCCTCGGGCAAAGGAAGGCCCGGATTCCCCATTTCGACCAGACCGTCCTCGGTCGCGACCCGGAAGTAGACCCGGCCGTTGACCGTCAGCTCGAAGAATTCCAACAGCAGATACGGCTGCTCCACACTCAAGCCGCCGCTGGCCGTGGAGATGTTGTAGTGGATCGCACGCAACGCACCCGCCAGCGCACGGTCATAGGCCTCGTCAACCTGGATGCGCAGGCTGTAGGTGGACCACAGCAAGCTGCCACCCATGCCCAGCAGCAAACCCGGCACCAGCCACACCAATAGCGCCGCCTTCAAAGAGCGGGCGCGATCACGCCAGCGGTGGCGCCAAGCAGCGCGGCCATCCAGATCGCGATCGGCGCTGCGCCAGATCATGGGCCTTGCAATGCAGCGCCGGCTACGCCACGGCCTTGCATCTCTTCCAGGCAGTAGCCCAGACCGCGCAGGGTGACAATCTGCACGCCACGGCCCAAGAGCTTCTTGCGCAGGCGAAACACCAGTACCTCAATGACCTGGAGGTTCACATCCCGGTCTCCAAGGAAGACCCGGTCCAAGATACTTTGCTTGCCCACTGGCTCACCGCTGCGCTGGATGAGCGCCAGCAACACCGCATGCTCTCGGGGTGTCACCGGCAAGGCATCGCCCGCCATCGAAAAGCGCTGCGCAGCGACATCAAACTGCAGCGGCCCGCAGGACAGCCGAGGGTGCTCGCGCCCCCGGCTGCGGCGAACCAGGGCCTGCAGGCGCGCCTCCAACTCATCGAGCAAGAAGGGTTTGGCCAGAAAGTCGTCGGCACCATTTTTGAGCGTGCCGACGCGCTCAGCCAGGGAGTCCCGCGCGGTCAGCACCAGCACGGGGGTGCGGTCATCGCGCTCGCGCATGCGCTCCAGCACGGTGCGGCCATCGATGCCAGGCAGACCCAGGTCCAGCACCACCGCATCAAAGTCTTCCTGCTGCAGGCGCAGATCTGCCATCTGCCCATCGCCCACCCAGTCCACGACGATGCCCGACTGCTGCGCCAACGTTCGGGCCAGCCAGTGCGCCAGATCTTGTTCATCCTCCACCAACAGGATTCGCATCCGCCCTCCCTCCCGAGATATCTGCCAGATGCACCCACGGTTGGAGCAACACCCTCTTCAGCCAGAATCCATAGCGGCTGATTAACGATGCATTCTCCACAATAGAAAAAACCCACTCATTGTCGAGCGGGTTTTTGGCGTGGTGTGCGAACCCAGCGGTTCGCGCTTTGAGGTCAGGCGGGCAGTGAGAACGCTTAAAACGAGGCCGTCATGGCCTTGGTGTTCACCACCACCGTGGGCCGGCCCACCGCGCCTACGCTGGCACGGGCAAACTGCGCCAGCCATTGGGCATCACCCAGCAGCGGGGCGCCGGCGGCCTTGGCAACAACGACAACTTTGTCGACGATCAGCACCTTGCCGCTGGCGCGCAGCGGCTCGCAGTCCATGCGCAGAAATTCCTGGTCCAGCCAGCGGCGCCCGTCCTCGTTGGACATGGCCTCCGCACTGTCAAAGCCATGGACAAACTCTTGGCCATCCTCGAGCAGAACCCGTACTTCATTGCGCATGACAATCCCTTATTGGTGGTGCAAACGGGGCGGGCAGCGGCCGCCCCAAAGCCGCCAGCTTACACCGTTGCAGCGGCGCGCTCCTCGGTATTTGCGCGCACGCGGCGGGCCTGCACCGCGTCGGACAGCTCGGCCAAGGTCTCCAGCGAGTCGTCCCAGCCCAGGCAGGCATCGGTGATGCTCTTGCCGTACTCCAGGCTGTCCGGATCGTTCTTGCCGGGGGTGAACTTCTGCGCGCCGGCTTGCAGGTGGCTCTCGATCATCACGCCAAACACGCTGCGCGAGCCGCCTTCAATCTGCTGGGCAATATCGCGCGCCACCTCTTTTTGCTTCTCGTGCTGCTTGCTGCTGTTGGCATGGCTGCAGTCCACCATCAGGGTGGCGGGCAGGTGCGCGGCCTCCAGGTCCTTGCAGGCGGCGGCCACATGGACGGCATCGTAGTTGGGCGTCTTGCCGCCGCGCAGGATCACGTGGCAGTTGGTATTGCCCTTGGTGTGCACGATGGCGACCTGGCCGTTCTTGTGCACCGACAGGAAATGGTGCGGGCGGCTGGCCGATTGGATCGCGTCAGTGGCGATGCGGATATTGCCATCGGTGCCGTTCTTGAAACCCACCGGCGCCGAGATGCCCGAGGCCAGCTCGCGGTGCACCTGGCTCTCCGTCGTGCGCGCGCCAATCGCGCCCCAGCTGATCAGGTCGCCAATGTACTGGGGCGAGATCATGTCCAGGAACTCGCTGCCCGCCGGCACGCCCTGGCGGTTGATCTCGATCAGCAGCTGGCGCGCAATGCGCAGGCCTTCGTCGATGCGGTAGCTCTCGTCGAGGTAGGGGTCGTTGATCAGGCCCTTCCAGCCCACCGTGGTGCGGGGCTTTTCGAAGTAGACCCGCATGACGATCTCCAAGGTGCCTTCGTACTGCTTGCGCACGGCCTTGAGGCGGCGGGCGTATTCCAGCGCGGCTTGCGGATCATGGATCGAGCAGGGGCCGATGATGACCAGCAGGCGGTCATCCGCGCCGGACATGATGTTGTGGATGTTTTGGCGGGTGTTGCTGATCAGCGATTCAACGGGCGTGCCGTTGATGGGGAAGAAGCGAATCAGATGCTCGGGTGGCGGCAGCACAGTAATGTCCTTGATACGTTGGTCGTCGGTTTGGCTTGTTTTCTCGACACCGCGATACCAAGCATCGCTTGTGGGTTGGGCTTGCTGAGTCATCTAAGGATCCTGAATGTGTGGGTGGTTTATGCAACAAAAAACCGCCGGGCTTTTCAGCTTCGGCGGTTGTCTGGAGGTTTAGGTGCTCGCGCGCTTCTAGACCTCTCGTCCGCCTGGGACAGAGAACCAAAAGTAAAAGGTAAAAGCGCTACGTGCTTGCATGTTTTTCAATGTACCACATCTGCGGGCGGCGCAATTCATCATTCTATATAAAACGCACAAAAATTGCAAAAAATAAGATTTCAAAGTTGAAATCACACCATTGCTTTGTCAATTTTTTTATATACGCATTTTTATTGCGCATCTGAGAAAGACACACTGCAGAAAGATGTCAAAAAACAAACGCCTGCGCGGCAGAAACCGCGCAGGCGTTTGGTTGATTCTTGCGTTAGCCGCCAAAGAACCTATTCAATGTCTCCTCGCGCCGCGACAGTGTCTTTGCGGGATGGGATGCTAGGCGCAGTGCGCAGCCAATAGCCAGCTATTGGCAAGCGCTGCAACGCCGCAGACCGCCCGCAAAGCCACTGTCCCTACGGGTTGGAGTGAAATCGGGCGATTTCTGCGCGCTGGCCCTTGCTTGCACCCCGGTGCAAGCTGCGGACCAGCCATTCGAACTCATCCCGATTGCACTCCAACGCAGCTGCGTAGAGACTTTGAACAGGTTCTACGCAGCGGCTATTTGGATCGCTCAGGCCGTACCGCCCACCGTCAAACCATCGATACGCATGGTCGGCTGGCCTACGCCCACGGGCACGCTCTGGCCTTCCTTGCCACAGGTGCCCACGCCGCTGTCCAGGCGCATGTCGTTGCCGATCATGCTGACGTGCTTGAGGCACTCGGGGCCGCTGCCCACGATGGTGGCGCCCTTGACGGGGTACTGGATCTTGCCGTTCTCGACCCAATAGGCTTCGCTGGCGGAGAACACAAACTTGCCGCTGGTGATGTCGACCTGGCCACCGCCAAAGTTGGTCGCATACAGGCCCTTTTGCATCGAGGCGATGATTTCCTGCGGATCCTTGTCGCCCCCCAGCATGTAGGTGTTGGTCATGCGCGGCATGGGAATGTGGGCATAGCTCTCGCGCCGGCCATTGCCGGTGGGCTTGACCTTCATCAGGCGCGCATTCATCGCATCCTGGATATAGCCCTTCAAGATGCCGTCTTCGATCAGCACATTGCGCTGGGTCGGCTGGCCCTCGTCGTCCACATTGAGCGATCCGCGGCGGTCGGCGATCGTGCCGTCGTCCAGCACCGTCACGCCCTTGGCCGCCACGCGCTGGCCGATCATGCCGCTGAAGGCGCTCGAGCCCTTGCGGTTGAAGTCGCCTTCGAGGCCATGGCCCACCGCCTCATGCAGCAGCACACCGGGCCAGCCCGGGCCCAGAACCACGGTCATCACGCCGGCTGGCGCGGGACGCGATTCCAGGTTGACCAGGGCCGCCTTGACGGCCTCGTCCACATATTGCTGCACCAGCTCATCGTCAAAATAGGCCAGACCGAAGCGGCCACCGCCGCCGGCCGAGCCCACTTCGCGGCGGCTCTTGCTCTCGGCGATCACCGTGACCGACAGGCGCACCAGCGGGCGCACATCGGCAGCCAGGGTGCCATCGGCACGGGCGACCAGGACCACATCGTGTTCAGCGGCGAGACCTGCCATCACCTGCTTGACGCGCGGATCCTTGGCACGGGCCAGTTTCTCGACCTTTTCCAGCAAGGCGACCTTGGCGGTGCTGTCGAGCGTGGAGATCGGGTCCAGATCGGGGTAGAGCGAGCGGCTCAGCGCAATCTTCTTGGCAGGCACCTTGACCTGGCGCGACTGGCTTTGCGCCCCAATGCTGCGCACCGTATGGGCGGCATCCAACAGCGATGCCAGCGAGATGTCGTCCGAATAGGCAAAGGCCGTCTTCTCGCCGGACACCGCGCGCACGCCCACGCCCTGGTCGATCGAGAAGGAGCCCGTCTTGACGATGCCCTCTTCCAGGCTCCAGCCTTCGGCCCGGGTGTACTGGAAGTACAGGTCTGCATCGTCCACCTTGTGGGCGCGGATATCCGCCAGCGCGCGCGCCAGATGGCTGTCATCCAGACCAAAAGGCGTCAGCAGCAGGCTGCGCGCTATATCCAGTCGTTGTTCGGTAGAAGCCGCCAGCGGCTTGGCCACAGCAAGGTCAAAAGGTGCATTCATAGAGGCGATTTTAGGGCTTGCGCAATGGCCGTGGGCCCATGCGTTGATTTGCGGTGGCCAGCGGGCCAGTTGCCACCTCTCCCGTATCTGCGGCTGGCGGGGGTGTTTTCAATGGCAAAGCCTGGCCTGCACCTGTCCGCTAGAGGCGCGGCGCCTGCTCCCGCGCCAGCTGGCGCTGCGATCGGGCGACCGACATCAAGATCCCCAGCGCCAGCCCCAGGGTGACCATGGCCGTGCCCCCGTAGCTGACAAAGGGCAAGGGCACACCCACCACCGGCAGGATGCCGCTGACCATGCCCATGTTAACGAAGGCATAGGTGAAAAAGATCATCGCCACCGCACCGGCCATCAGCCGGCCAAACAAGGTGGGTGCGCGCATCGCAATGGCCAGGCCGCGCCAGACCAGCAGCAGGAAGAAAAAGATCAGCAGCAGGTTGCCGGCCAGGCCGAACTCTTCGGAAAACGCAGCAAAGATAAAGTCCG
>NZ_KE148632.1:0-5129 GCF_000410635.1 Comamonas sp. B-9 | reverse complement strand
ATGAACTCCAGATGGGTCTGCGTGCCGGCCATGAAGCCCTTGCCCATGAAACCGCCCGAGCCGATGGCAATCATTCCCTGGATGATGTGAAAGCCCTTGCCCAGCGGGTCGCGGGTGGGGTCGAGCAAGGTGCAGACGCGCTGGCGCTGGTACTCATGCAGCACCACCAGATCCATGCCGTCTTCGCACAGGTGGTGGCCATAGATGGCAATCAGCAGCAGCCCGATGACGCCAATCAGCACCGGCGGGATGATCAGTTTCCAGGACAGGCCGGCAAAATAGATTACCGCCAGGCCCGCAGCCATCACCAGCAGCGACGTGCCCAGGTCGGGCTGCTTCATGATGAGCCCGACCGGGATGACGAGAATCGCAAACGCGACGACAAAATCGGCCGGGCGCAAGGCGCCTTCGCGGCGCTGGAACCACCAGGCCAGCATCAGCGGCATCGCAATCTTCAGCAGCTCACTGGGCTGGATGACGATGCCCAGGTTCACCCAGCGCTGCGCGCCCTTCTTGGTGATGCCAAACAGCGCCACGGCGATCAGCAAGGCAACGCCCAAGCCATACAGCGGCAGCGCAAAGCTGGCCAGCCGGTGCGGCGGGATCTGCGACACCACCAGCAAGATGCCCAGCGCCAGCAGCATATTGCGGCCATGGTCGGAAAAGCGGGTGCCATGGTCAAACCCGGCGGAATACATGGCCGTCAGTCCGATGGCAGCCAGGGTGCCGATGATGAAGATCAGCGGCCAGTCATAACCGCGCAGCATCGGCATGAGACGCTGGAACAGATTCGGTTTATCAAGAACTTCGGACATGGCCGCCATTATCTCTGCTTGGCACAGAACGCCCGCCAGCGCTAGCGGTAAAGACCGGTTTTACCTGTGTCACCCGAACCAAATCAATTCAACAAAACAACTAAGGTTGTCAAGGCCTTAGCAGTGGCGGTCTGGGCGCTATCATTTGTGTATGACGACCACCCACTTGCTCTACCTGCACGGCTTTCGCTCCTCCCCCCAATCGGCCAAGGCCCAGCGCCTGCAACGCCATATTGAAGACACCCGCCCGCATGTGGTGTGGTCAGCCCCCCAGCTGCCCGCCTCGCCCCGGCAAGCGGCCGATCTGCTGCTGCAAACCACCCGCAGCTGGGCCGGCCTGCCGCCCGAGAGCCTGGCGGTCGTCGGCTCCTCGCTGGGCGGCTTCTATGCCAGCTGGGTGGCCCAGCAGCTGCGCTGCAAGAGTGTGCTGATCAACCCCTCGACAACGCCCTGGGTCACTTTGGCGCAGCACCTGGGCGAGCAAACGGCCTGGCACAACCCGGAGGAATCCTTCTTCTTCCGCCCGGAATACCTGGACGAGCTGCAGGCACTGAACGTCAACGGCCAGCCCCCTGCCGCGGCCCAGCTGCTGATTGCCGCCATGGGCGACGAGGTGCTGCACTGGCAGGACATGGTTGCGCGCTACCCCGCCGCCCAGCTGCTGCTGGACGAGGGCAGCGACCATGCGCTGTCCAACTTCGAGAGCTATCTGCCGCAGATCGACAAGTTTCTGGGCTGGTAAAAACCAGCGCTGGCAGGCCTGCCCGCCGTGGGCCGGCCAGAGCCCCCACGCAAAAAACCCTGCGAGCGCGCCCCGGCACCATCCAGCATGGGAAAATGCCCGGCTATGTATGCACTGTTTGACGACGCTGGCAAATTTTTGGCTGGCCGTATCCTCTCCGAAGCTGAAAGCTCCGCCCAAATTGAATTGGACTCCGGAAAACGGGTCAAGGTCAAAGCAGCGAACCTGCTTCTCAAATTTGACAAGCCCACGCCTGCGGAGCTGATCGCACAGGCGCAAACCCTGTCGGCGGATATCGACCCCCAGCTGGCCTGGGAGTTTGCGCCCGAGCAGGAGTTTGGCTTTGCCGACCTGGCGCGCGACTACTTCTCGGAGAACGCCTCGATCACCGAACAGGTGGCGGCGCTCTTCACCTTGTTTGAAGCACCGCACTACTTCCGCCGCGCCGGCAAGGGCCGCTTCAAGAAGGCGCCGGCCGAGATCGTGCAGCAAGCGCTGGCCGCCATCGAGAAAAAGGCCCAGATCCAGGCCCAGATCGACGGCTGGGCGGCCGAACTCGTCAACGGTCAGTGCCCTGCGCCCGTGCAGCAGCAGCTCTACAAGATCTTGTTTCGCCCGGACAAGAACGCGCCTGAGTACAAGGCCGTGGTCGAAGCCAGCCGCAAGGCGCAGCTCGCGCCGCTGGCGCTGCTGCAACAGGCCGGCGCCATCGACTCGTCCTACCAGTTCCACTGGCAGCGCTTTTTGTTTGACAACTTCCCCAAGGGCACGGGCTTCCCGGCCGTCACCGCGCCGCTGCCGCCTGCCGATCTGCCTTTGGCCACGGTGGAGGCCTACTCCATCGACGATTCGGCCACGACCGAAATCGACGATGCGCTGTCGGTACAAGGCCTGGGCACCGGCCAGGTGATCGTCGGCGTGCACATTGCAGCACCTGGTCTCGCGATCGAGCCCGGCTCGGCGCTTGACCATCTGGGCCGCAGCCGCTACTCCACCGTCTACATGCCGGGCTACAAGGTCACGATGCTGCCCGATGAAGTGGTGCAGATCTACACCCTGGATGAGGGCCGTGCCAACCCCGCCGTCTCGCTCTACGTCACCTACGACGAAGCCACGCTGGAGGTGCTCCACAAGGAAACGCGCCTGGAGCGCGTACCGGTGGTTAGCAACTTCCGCTACGACAAGCTCGACCACATCGCCACCGAAGCCTGGCTGACCGACCCGGCGCTGCAGGTCGAGGACACGCCCCAGCCGCTGCTGGACAAGCGAGACGAGCTGAGCTTCCTCTACCGCCTCTCGCGCCACCTCAAGGCCGGCCGCGAAGTGGTGCGCGGCAAGCCCGAGAACTTCAACCGCCCGGACTACAACTTCCGCCTGCAAGGCAATGGCGACCAGGTGCCCAACGGCAGCGAGACGGTGCAGATCTCCGTGCGCAAGCGCGGCGCGCCGCTCGATCTGATCGTGGCCGAGGCGGCCATCGTCGCCAACAGCAGCTGGGGCCAGCTGCTGGCGGACTATGGCGTGCCCGGCATCTACCGCAGCCAGGCCAGCCTGGCACCGGGCATCAAGGTGCGCATGTCCACCAAGGCCTTGCCGCATGCCGGCATCGGCGTCAAAAGCTATGTATGGGCCACGTCGCCGCTGCGCCGCTACACCGACCTGGTCAACCAGTGGCAGATCATCGCCTGCGCGCGCCATGGTGCCACCGCCGCGCTGGTCGCCCCATTCAAGCCCAAGGATGCGGAACTGTTCTCCATCATCAGCGGCTTTGATGCCGCCTACAGCGCCTACAACGGCTACCAGGCCGGCATGGAGCGCTACTGGACCTTGAAGTACCTGGCGCAGAACAGCATCAGTGACCTCACTGCAACAGTTATGAAGGAAGGCCCGGCAGGCAGCATGCTGGTGCGTGCAGATGAACTACCATTGGTGTTTCCGGTGCTGGGCGCGCAGAGTTTGCCGCGTGGTGCCCAGGTCCGGGTCAAGCTCGGCGAGATCGACGAGATCACGCTGGATGTGACCGGAACCGTGCTGGAGAGACTGGACGACGAACAGGCCAACCAGGCCGAGACAGAGTCGCCGGAAGATGAGGAGGAGGCTGTGGCTGGGCCCATCGCAATCGCGGTGGACATGGGCGACGGTGAGGACGCGGCGACCACAAAAACCGATTAACCCGGAACCGTGAAGTTTTTCCAATTTCTTCGATCGCTGTCCACGCTGCAACTGGCGCTGGCCGTGTCCGTGCTGGTGCACGCCGCCATCTTGAGCATCCGCTTTGTCGACCCCCAGGCCTTTGACCGGGTGTTCGAGGACACCCCGCTCGAAGTGATTCTGGTCAACGCCAAGTCCAACGACGCCCCGCCTGACAAGGCCCAGGCCGTCGCCCAGGCCAACCTGGCGGGCGGCGGCGAATCGGCCAACAGCCAGGAGCGCGCCACCAGCCCCATGCCCTACTCGGCCATCACCAACATGGGTGATGACTTTGAAGAGCGCCAGCGCCAGCTCGATGCCATGCAGACCCAGCAGATGCAGCTCTTGGCCGACCTGCGCAACCAGCTGGCCCAGTACCAGCCGCCCGATACGCGCAAGGCCAGCGCCTCGCAGGCGGAAGTCGAGCAGGAAGAAAAGCACCAGCAGCTGCTCAAGATGCTCGCCGAGATCGAAAAGCGCATCCACGAAGAAAACGCCCGCCCCAAGAAGCGCTACATCAGCCCCGCCACGCGCGAAGAGGTGTTCGCCATCTACTACGACCGGCTGCGCCGCAAGGTCGAGGACCGGGGCACCAGCAACTTCCCCGAAGCCGGTGGCCGCAAGCTCTATGGCGAGCTGGTGATGATCATGACCGTCAACCACGACGGCCGGGTGCTGGGCACCGAGGTCTACAAAAGCTCGGGCAACCAGCAGCTCGACCGCCGGGCAGAGGCCATTGCCGTCAGCAGCGGTCCCTTTGGCCACTTTGGCCCCGCGCTGCGCGCCAAGGCCGACCAGATTGCCGTCGTCTCCAAATTCCGCTTCACCCGCGAGCAGACATTGGAAACGGCCAATTTGCAGTAAAGTGGCAAGCGCTTGAGCGCCCTGCTGGCGGGCCCCGTTGCGCCGCCACCGGATGCCCAGCGCATGCCCTTTTTTCTGCCATGCGCGGCCAGCGCCTTCACCGCGCAGCCGCCACGGCCCAGGCCCTTACGACCATGCCCCTTCCAGACCGCTATTGCGTGATGGGCAACCCGATTGCCCACAGCCGCTCACCCCGCATCCACACGCTGTTTGCGCAGCTGACCGACCAGGCGCTGGTCTATGAGGCCAAGCTGGTGGCGCTGGACGGTTTTGACGCGGCCCTGCGCCAGCTGGTGCAGGCCGGTACCCGGGGCATGAATGTGACCGTGCCCTTCAAGCTCGACGCCGCGCGCCTGGCCGACAGCCTCAGCGAGCGCGTGCTGCGTGCGGGCGCGGCCAACACCCTGGTGGTGGGCGCCGATGGCCGCATCCACGCCGACAACACCGATGGCCTGGGCCTGGTGGCCGATATCGTGCGCAATGCGGGGGTGGCGCTCACCGGCCAGCGCGTGCTGCTG
>NZ_APCR01000541.1:0-4158 GCF_000410635.1 Comamonas sp. B-9 | reverse complement strand
AGGCGCGGCCACAGGCAGGCGGCCAGCACGGACAGCGCCAGCGTGCCCTCGATTAGGCCCAGCTTGAACCAGTGCGACTGCGCCTGCCAGTTGGCCGCGACCCAAAAGATCAGCCCGCTGGCCACCAGCAGCGCGCCCACCAGCAGCAGGCCGGCGCGGATCTTGCGGGCCAGATCGGCCGGGGCACCGGCTGAGACAGCCAGTGCATACAGCGGCGCGATGCGCGGGTCGCCCGGCGCCGACTGGGCGCTGACCTGGTACAGGGTGGAGTCCATGCGTTTGTTCCTCGTTGGTGGGCCGGCTTGCACGGCGGTGCAGCGGTGGCCCTGGTGCAGCCGCCCCAGGCAGCCGGCACACAGCCTGCAATATAACCAAACGCTTCTGGGCTAAGGTGTGCGCCAGGTCAGGTAGCTTCAAACGATACTGCCGGAGCCCGCCAGGCGAGACCGGGCCGGGACGCTCAGCGCGCGGCGGCCTGGGGTTGGGCGACAAAGCCCATGCGGCTGAGGCCGGCGCTCTGCGCCGCGTCCATCAGCTCGACGGCGCGGGCATAGGGCAGGTTCTGGTCGATGGACAGCTGCACCTCGGTCTGCGGATTGCGCTCGGCCTGCTGCTTGAACAGGGCTTTGAGGGCGTCCATGTCGGTGGGCTGGCCATCGGCAAACAGCGCGCCCTGGGCATTGAGCTGCACCGCAATCGCCGCTGGCGGATTGGCCCGGGTGGCACTGGCGGCCTGGGGCAGGTCCAGGCGGATGGAGGCGGCCAGCAAGGGCGCGGCCATGATGAAGATGACCAGCAGCACCAGCATCACATCCACCAGCGGCGTCACATTGATGGCGCTGATCGGCGCGCTGGCCGGGGTTTTGTTGAAGCGACCGAATGCCATGGTGCGAAGGGGCTGGGTTGGCGGCGGCTCAGCGGCTGCCCACCAGGGCGATGCTATCGACGGCATTGTGGGCCTGCATGCCGGCGTAGGCCTGCGGCGCCTGGGCGGCTTGCTGCAAGGCCCAGGTCTGCATGTCGTGGGCAAAGCCTTCGAGCAGCTCCTCGACCTGCGCGAGCTTGCGGCCCAGCAGGTTGTAGGCCAGCACGGCCGGCAAGGCAACGGCCAGGCCGGCGGCGGTCATCACCAGCGCCTCGCCCACGGGGCCGGCCAGCTGCTCCAGGCTGACATGGTCGGCCCCGGCCAGCGCCGCCAGCGCCTGGTGGATGCCCCAGACGGTGCCCAGCAGGCCGACAAAGGGGGCCGTGGCGCCAATGGAAGCGAGCACCGTCTGCCCCCACTGCAGCCGGTGGCTGGCGCCATGCAGCGCCTCGCGCAGCACGCGGGTGGTTTGCACCTGGGCGCCGCTGGCCACAGCCAGGCTGTGCTGGGCGGCAGGCTCGGCCGCCACAATGTGCGCAATCGCATCGGCCACCGGAGTCAGCAAGGCGGCGCGGTCAATGCTTGGCAGCGCCAGGCGTGCCTGCTCCCAGCTGCTGGCCTGCCAGAAGGCATCGGTGGCACGCAAGGTGGCGCCATGGGCGCGGCCCAGCCACCAGGCCTTGTAGAGAATCAGCACCCAACTGGTGACGGACATGAGCAACAAGACCAGGGCCGTGGCCCGGGCGACGCCGTCTGCTTGCGAGAGCCATTGCCCCATCGTCATGGTGGGCCGTCCTTGTAAAAGCGGGGTGGGGGTACCGGGCTGGGTTTATTTCAGACCGAGCACGTCGTACATGTCGAACAGGCCGGCTTTTTGGCGTGCCAGGTAGCGCGCTGCCCGCAGGCTGCCATTGGCGTAGCCAGCGCGGCTGCTGGACTTGTGCGAGATCTCGATGCGCTCGCCATCGCCGGCAAACAGCACGGTGTGGTCGCCGACGATATCGCCGCCGCGCATGCTGGCAAAGCCGATGCTGTTGGCCACGCGCGCGCCGGTATGGCCAAAGCGCTCGTAGACGGCGCGGTCGGCCAGCTGGGTGCCCTGGGCCTCGGCAATCACCTCGCCCATTTTCAAAGCCGTGCCCGAGGGCGCATCGACCTTGTGCTTGTGGTGCGCTTCGACGATCTCGATGTCGTAACCGCCCTCTTGCAAGGCCTTGGCCGCCATCTCCAGCAGCTTGAAGGTCACGTTCACGCCCACGCTCATATTGGGCGAGAGCATGACTGCCGTCTTGTCGGCAAACTGGCGGATCTGCGCTTTTTGCTCCTCGCTAAAGCCCGTGGTGCCAATGACCACGCCCACGCCGCGCTCGGCCGCCAGCGCCAGGTGGGCCAGCGTGCCTTCGGGGCGGGTGAAGTCGATCAGCACATCGGCGCCCTGCAAGCCCTGGGCCAGGTCGGCGGTGATCTGCACGCCGGTGTGGCGGCCCAGGAAGGCACCCGCATCAGTGCCCAGGCTGGGGTTGCCGGCGGCATCGAGCGCGCCGCTCAGCTGCAGGTCCGTGCTGGCCAGTACGGCTTCGATCAGCATGCGGCCCATGCGGCCGCTGGCGCCTGCAATGGCGACGGCAATACGGGGGCTGTTGTCGGGGGAGAGGGGGGCGGTCATGGGTGGTTTCCTGGGGCTCAAACGGGCGGCGTCTCAGCAAACATCGGACACGGCCCAAAGACGGCGCCGGCCACCCGCTGCCAGTGCAGGGCGGGGGGCATGCCAGCGCCATGGCATCAGCGCTGGGGAGATTCCAGCGGCGGGTAGCTGGCGGGCGGCGTGGCGGTGCTCGTGTCGCTGCTGCTGGTGTCGGCGCTCGGGGCGGGGGCCGGTTGATCGGCCTTGTACTTGGCCAGCTCCTCGGGCGTTGCTTCCAGGCGCGGCACCTTGGGGTTCTTGATCGAGGTCGTGACCGAGGCGACGAACTCCTGCTCGCTGGGCATCTCATCGCCTTCAAAGCGCTCCAGGCCGGTGTCGTTGAAGTACACGGTAAAGCGGCGCTCCTGCTCGGGCACACCCTTGCGCTTGATGGTGAACACGTAGTCCCAGCGGTTGGCGTGGAACACGCTGGCCAGCAGCGGGGTGCCCAGCAGATCCTTGACCTGCTGGCGGCTCATGCCTTTTTGCAGCGCGTTGACCTGCTCCTGGGTGATCACATTACCCTGCACCACCTCCACCTTGTAGGGGGTGATGGCGCTGGCGAACTTACGGCTGGCTTCATTGAAGGAGCCGCAAGCGGCCACACTGGCGCCCAGGGCCAACAGCGCCGCCATGCGGACACCGGAACGAACAAATTCAGGCATGGTTTTAGACATAGCGATATGATCGGCCATTGTAGCGGCTGGTCTCCAGGCCTTCTCCAGAAGTCCGTATACCAATCGGGCCCACTTGAAAGACCTTGTTATGAAAAATATTGAAGAACTCAAAAGCACTGGCCTTAAGGCGACGCTGCCTCGGCTGAAGATTCTGGATATCTTCCAGAATGGTGCTCAGCGCCACATGACGGCGGAAGATGTGTTCCGCGTGCTGCTGGAAGAGCGCTCCGACATCGGTCTGGCCACGGTCTACCGCGTGCTGACCCAGTTCGAGCAGGCCGGCATTCTGATCCGCAGCAACTTCGAGAGCGGCAAGGCGGTCTACGAGCTCAACGAAGGCCAGCACCACGACCATTTCGTCTGTACCAGCTGCGGCAAGGTCGAGGAGTTCTATGACCCCGAGATCGAAAAGCGCCAGCAGTCCATTGCCAAGAGCAAGGGCTGGATCGTGCATGACCACTCGATGGCCCTGTACGGCCAATGCGCGGAGTGTGCGGTCAAGGCCAAATAAGCACAGCGCCCCACTGTTGCCCGCCAACCCCTGAAAAGCGAAGCGCCTCAAACGCTTCGCTTTTTTACGTTTTGCATACATAGCTTTACAGCAGCGCGACGGCACAGGCGCAGCATGGAGCCTTCTGCACCAGGCTCCAGACTCCCCATGCGCCCTAACCGACTGCTTCGACTGCCCCGACTGCTCACCCTCAGCGCCGCTGCCTTGGCGGGCACCTTGTGGCTTGGCGCCTGCGCCTCCCATGTGCCACCAGATGCGGCCAGCGCGCAGGCCGCACTGCCCGATATGGCCGTGGTGCCGCTCAGCGCCACCCAGCGCCTGCAATGGCTGGACCGCGTCAGCTGGGGCGCCAGCGACAGCGCCGACCAGCAGCTCCAGCGCCTGGGCCTGCAGCGCTGGCTGGACGAGCAGCTTGCGCCGC
>NZ_KE148631.1:90722-109151 GCF_000410635.1 Comamonas sp. B-9 | reverse complement strand
AGGCGCTGGCCGGCAACCTGGTCGATGCGCCGTTGAATGCCGCCTTGCCCGATGCCCCGCTGGTGCTGACCGAGCCGGCGCCCCATCCGGCAGCGGCGGACCCGTTGGTGCCGGCGCAGGCCGAGCGCCGGCCCTCGGGCTTGTCGGTCGAGGCCATGGACCAGAAGATCCTCAAGGCCTCGATTCTCAATGGTGCGATCGAGCTGCTGCCCGAGAACCTCTCGACGTTGGCGATCATTCCGCTGCAGATGCGCCTGGTCTACCAGATCGGGCAGAACTATGGCTACGAGCTGGACAAGGGCCATATCAAGGACCTGCTGGGCGCGCTGGGTGTCGGCTTGACCTCGCAGTACCTGGAGCAGGCCGGGCGCAAGCTGCTGGGCGGCTTGCTGGGCAAGGCTGGCAAGGGCCTGCTCGGGGGCCTGGGCCGGCAGGCGGTCAGCAGCGGCATGAGCTTTGCCTCCACCTATGCGCTGGGCCATGTCGCCAACCAGTACTACGCCGGCGGGCGCCAGTTGTCGACCGAGATGCTGAAAAATGCCTACCAGCATGTGATGCAGGATGGCCGCCAGCTGCAGTCGCGCTACCAGGCGCAGATGCAGGAGACCGCCAGCGGCCTGAACACCGCCAAGATCCTGTCGATGGTGCGCGGCGGCCAGTAAACATATATCTAAATGTAACCATCTCTGTAGGTAAAAGCCTGGAGTTTATGCAGGATGATACCGTCAGTATTGTCGGAATATATTGATTGCTGTATTTGGTTTTTGTGACTGAGATAAGCCCAACCCGCCTTCATCGGCGGGTTTTTTTGTCTGAGCGCTACGCCATGAAATCTCTTACAGAAACCAGCACTTATCCCAAATTTCTCCTCTGAAGGAATGCCAATAACAACCGATGAATTTGGCTTGCATTCTGAAGTTGGGGCGGAGATTGGTACGCCTTTCTCAGGCAGTGGGACAGGCGCGCGGAGCTGGCTTTGCTTATAGACCGGAAATAGTCGCGGTTATATGTTATTTCAATAAATTAATTTTAGATTTACCAAAGGTTCGCAGTACGGTTGCCCTTGTGAATAGTTGTGTTGGCATGAGTAATCAGCGGCACCTTTCCTCGCGCGTCGGTTGGTATGGCCTGAGTTGATCTCTCCCCATCCTGGCGTCTTGGCACGGTGCACAAGGAGACGCTATGAACCCGATTGGTGCGCAGAGGACACTCCGCTGTCTGCTGTTTGGAGGGCTCGCGAGCCTGGCTCTCGTCTGCAGTTTTAACGCTTCGGCGGCATCGGCCGGATCCGGCCGGGCCTATGGCCTGCAGGTCACCGCCGATGTGGTGGGGGTGGGGCTCGGCGTCCCGATTGCCGATACCGGGCAGAAAACGGCACCACCGGATTTCAATACCCCCACCTCGGTCGTCAATGCGTCTGTCGCTGCAGGCGTCGCCAATTTGCTGACCGTGCGTACCGGTGTTCTCAACGCCGCCACGCAAAGCAAGCTGGCGCAAAACAGTGTCATGTCTTCGTCCTCCGTCAGCGGCTTGGCCCTCAAGCTCGCCGGGCTGGCGCTGGGGGCAGACACGATCAGTTCGCAAGCCAAGATGTCCTGCGTCAATGGGACGCTGAGGCCAGAGGGCAGTGCGCAAATTCTGGGTGCCTCGGGATCGCTCGCCGGCGTCAGTGTGGCGGCAAACACCCGGGTCGATCTGACGATTGGTGTGCCCACTCTTGGGACCATGGTCGGGGTCGTTCTCCACACCAATGAGCAAACTCTGAGCCCAGACGGCAGGACCCTGAGCGTCAATGGGCTGCGTGTGGAGCTCGTGGCGTCTGCGCTCGGTATTCGCTTGCTCGGCGCATCGGTGATCGTAGGCAACTCCACGGCCACGATGGCCGACTGCGCGCCCACGGTCACCTTGGGTTCCTTGCCCTTGATTACCACCAGCAACCAGGCCGCTATCCCCGTCAGCGGAAGCTGCAGCGCCGGCAGCGGCAATGTGGCCATCAGCTCCACGCCCGCCGGCGTGACCCAGTCGCTGCCTTGCTCCGCCACGGGCAGCTATTCCGGTTCGGTGAACACCACAGCGCTGGCCGACGGCCCCGTGACGCTCACGGCATCACAGAGCCCCGCAGGGCCCACCAGCGCGGCGAGCCAGGCCACGACCAAGAACACGGCCCCGGTATTGCAACCGCCGGTTGTGACGGTCGTCTCTGCGCCCCATATCACCCTGGCCAACCAGGCGTCCTATGGCGTCTCGGGCACCTGCTCGGCGAATGGCGCGGGTGTTGCCATCACCATCGGCGGCGTCGGAGGAGTTACGTCTACTGCGCAGTGCAGCGGCGGCCTTTGGTCCTCTACGGGCCTGAATGTCGCCAGCCTGGCCAATGGGCCAGTCACCGTTGCGGCTTCTCAAACGGTCAGTGGTCTGACCGGCACGGGCAGCCTGCTGACCAGCAAGGACTCGACCGGGGGTGTGCCCGTGGTGGTGGTGACCTCGGCACCTGCGATCACGGCGACAAACCAGACCTCCTACACTGTCTCGGGCACTTGCTCGGTCAATGGCAGCAATGTGACTGTGTTGATCGACACCGTCACTGCCTCGGTACCTTGTACCGGCAATATCTGGGCTGCCGCAGGCCTGGATGTCAGTGGCTTGCTCGATGGCGCCCTCACGGTCACGGCCACGCAAACCGCCAATGGTCAAACAGGAACGGGCAGTCTGGGGACCACGAAGGACTCGGCCGGGGCTATCCCGGTCGTGACCATCAGCCTGGCTCCCGCCATCACGCTGGCCAACCAGGCTGCCTATACGGTTTCGGGCAGCTGCTCGGTCAATGGCAACAATGTGGCCGTGCTGGTGGGCTCGGTCGCTGCCTCTGCGCTGTGTACGAATGGCAGCTGGTCCACGGCCGGCCTGGATGTCAGTGGCTTGCCCAATGGGGCCGTCACGGTCATGGCTTCGCAAACGGTGGGCGCGCAGACCGGATCCGCGACCCTGGTGACCAGCAAGGACGTGACGGGCGCCGTACCCGTGGTAGCGGTGACCTCGGCCCCCGCGATCACGGCGCTGAACCAGGGCTCCTACACGGTCTCCGGTACCTGTTCGGCCAGCGGTACCAACGTGGCCGTGCTGATCGGCTCTGTCGCTGCTGCAGCGCCTTGCAACGGCGGCCTCTGGTCCTCCGCAGCGGTGGATGTCAGTGGCCTGCTCGATGGCACGGTCACGGTGACGGCGTCGCAGACGGTGGGCGGCCAGACGGGATCGGGCAGCCTGCAGACCAGCAAGAACACGGTGGTGGATGCCCCCGTGGTGACCATTAGCTCGGCACCTGCCATCACGGCGCTCAATGAGGGCGCCTATACGGTCTCGGGCACCTGCTCGGCCAATGGCACGAACGTCGCTGTGCTGGTCGGCTCCGTGGCGGCCGCGGCGCCCTGTACGGGCAACATCTGGTCCAGCTCAGGCCTTGATGTCAGCGGCTTGGCGGATGGGCCGGTGCTGGTCTCGGCCTCGCAAACGGTAGGCACGCAAACCGGGTCGGGCACGCTGGTGACAGCCAAGGACACGGCGGGTGTCGCACCCGTGGTGACCATCAGCGCTGCACCCGCCATCACGGCGCTGAACGAGGCAGCCTATACCGTCTCGGGCAGCTGCTCGGTCAACGGTACCAACGTCAGCGTCCTGGTCGGCTCCGTCTCTGCATCAGCGGCCTGCGATGCCGGCCTCTGGACCACCTCGGCGCTGAATGTCGCGGCCTTGCCGGATGGCGCGGTCACGGTGACCGCTTCGCAAACCGCCAATGGCCAAACCGGATCGGGCACGCTGGTGATCGCCAAGGACACGGCCGGGGTCGCTCCTTCCGTGGCCGTCACCTCGGCACCCGCCATCACCGGTGGCAACCAGGCGTCCTATGTCGTGTCGGGCACCTGCTCGGCCAACGGCAGCAACGTGGCCGTTTTGGTCGGCTCCATCGCTGAATCGGCCATGTGCGACGGCGGTGTCTGGGCCACTGCGGGCCTGGATGTCAGTGGCTTGCCCGATGGCGCGGTCACGGTCACGGCCACGCAAACCGTCGGGGGCCAAACGGGATCGGGCAGCCTGGTGACGAGCAAGAGTTCGGCCGGCCTGGCTCCGGTGGTGAGCATCACCTTGGCGCCTGCGATCACGGCAGCGAACGAGTCGTCCTATACCGTCTCGGGCACCTGCTCGGCCAATGGCACGGGGGTGGATGTTCAGGTCGGCACCGTCACTGCCTCGGCGCCCTGCAGTGGCGGCATCTGGTCCACCGCGGGCCTTAATGTCAGTGGCCTGGCCAATGGTGCTGTTTCGGTCGTTGCCGCGCAGACGGTGGGCGGCCTGACTGGCTCGGGGAGCTTGGTGATCACCAAGGACTCGCAGGGACTTGCCCCGGCGGTCACCATCACCTCGGCGCCTGCGATCACGGCGGCCAACCAGTCGGCCTATACCGTCTCGGGCACCTGCTCGGAAAACGGCGTGGTGTTGACGGTGCATGTCGGTGACGTTGCAGCGGTGCCGCAGCCTGTGTGCAGCGGTGGCATCTGGTCGACCGCAGCGATGGATGTCAGTGGCTTGCCCGATGAGATGGTGCTGGTGACGGCCTCGCAGACGCTGAACGGCCAAACCGGATCGGGCAGCGTGGTGACCGCCAAGGACACGGCCGGCATTGCGCCGGTGGTGGTCATCAGCTCGGCACCGGCCATCACGGCAGCCAATGCATCGGCCTATACCGTCTCGGGCACCTGCACGGTGGACGGCAGCAATGTGGCGGTACTGGTCGGCTCGGTTGCGGCTTCGGCCCCCTGCAGTGGCGGCATCTGGACCAGTGCAGCGTTGGATGTCAGTGGCTTGCCTGATGGGTCGGTCACGGTGACGGCCTCGCAAACGGCCGGTGGCCTGACGGGATCGGGCAGTTTGGTGACCGCCAAGGACACGGCAGGCGTTGCACCTTCGGTGGCCATCACCTCGGCAGCGGCGATCACGGCGGCCAACCAGTCGGCCTATGTCGTATCGGGCACTTGCTCGGTCAACGGCATGGATGTCTCCGTTCTGGTGGGCCAGGTCGCGGCAACGGCGCCTTGCAACAACGGCGCCTGGACCAGCGCCGCGATGGATGTCAGTGGCTTGCCCGCTGGGGCGGTGACGGTCATGGCCTCGCAATCGGTCGGTGGCCAAACGGGATCGGCCAGCCTGGTCGTCACCAAGGAGTCGGGGGGCAGCGCACCTGTGGTGAGCATCACCTCGGCGCCTGAGATCACGGCGGCCAACCAGTCGGCCTATACGGTCTCGGGCACCTGCTCGGTCAACGGGGCGGGCGTCGCAGTCCAGATTGGCACCATCTCCGCGTCTGCAGCCTGCAACAGCGGCAGTTGGACCACTGCAGCGCAGGATGTCAGTGCCTTGCCGGACGGCTTGGTGACCCTGACCGCCTCGCAAACCGTGGGCGGCGGAACGGGGGCGGCCAGCCTGGTCATCGGCAAAAACGCGGCCGGCGCGGCGCCGGTGGTGACCATTGGCTCGGCACCCCCCATCACGCTGGCCAACCAGGCGTCCTATAGCGTCTTTGGCAGTTGCTCGGCCAACGGTACGAATGTGGCGGTCCAGGTCGGCAATGTCTCTGCCACTCCCCTGTGTGACGGCGGAAGCTGGTCTGCGTCGGGCCTGGATGTCAGCGCCTTGCTAGATGGCGTGGTCGTCGTGACGGCTGAGCAAATCGTAGGCGGCCTGTCTGGCTCCGACAGCGTGGAGACCACCAAGACCACGGCAGTGGTGGTTCCTGTGGTGGTCATCACCTCAGCCCCTGCAATTACCGCTTCGAATGAGGCCACCTATACCGTCTCGGGCACTTGCTCGGCCAACGGCCAAGCCGTGAGCGTGCTTGTCGGCACGCTACCCGCAACGGCACCGTGCAGCGATGGCATCTGGGCCACCGCGCCCATTGATGTCAGCGGCCTGGACGATGGACAGATCACGGTGCAGGCCTCGCAAGATGCTGGTGGTCAAACGGGAGGGGTCAGCCTGGTGATCAGCAAGGACACGGCCGGCGCTGCGCCCGCGGTGAGCGTGACCTCGGCCCCTGCGATTACGGCAGCCAACCAATCGGCTTACACCGTCTCGGGCACCTGCTCGGCCCATGGTGAAGCGGTAGCGGTTGAAATCGGTACGGTGCCTGCATCGGCGCAGTGCAATGCGGGCATCTGGTCGAGCGCGGCCGTGGATGTCACTGCCTTGCCCAATGGCCCGGTCACGGTGAAGGCCTCGCAGACGCTGAACGGCCAAACCGGCTCGGGCAGCCTGGTGACCAACAAGGACGCGGCTGGGGTGACACCCGTGGTGAGCGTGACCTCGGCACCGGCAATCACGGCGGCGAACCAAGCAGCCTATACCGTCTCGGGCACCTGCTCGGTGGACGGCAGCAACGTGGCAGTCCTGGTGGGCTCGGTATCGGCATCGGCACTGTGCAACGCGGGCATCTGGTCCTCGGCGGCCGTGGATGTCACCGCCTTGCCCGATGGAGCGGTCACGGTGATGGCCTCGCAAACTGCCAATGGACAATCGGGATCCGGCAGCTTGGTGACATCCAAGGACTCGGCAGGCGTCGCTCCTGTGGTGGCCATCACGTCCGCCCCTGCGATCACGGCATTGAATGTGTCGGCGTACTCCGTCTCGGGCAGCTGCTCGGCCTATGCGGAAGCGGTGACCGTCCAGGTTGGCTCGCTGTCCACTTCGGCGCAGTGCAACCTCGGCATCTGGGCCACGCCAGCCATCGATGTCAGTGCCCTGGCCGATGGCTCGGTCACCGTGACGGCCTCGCAGCTGGTTGGCGGCCTGACAGGGTCCGGCAGCCTGATGATTGGCAAGGACACTGCAGGCACGGCCCCCGTGGTGAGCGTGACCGTGGCAGCCACGATCACGGCGGCGAACCAGGCCTCGTATGCCGTCTCCGGTACTTGCTCGGCCAATGGCAGCCCCGTGGCGGTTCAGGTGGGCTCGGTCGCTGCAACGGCCTCCTGCGCGGGCGGCAACTGGGCCGTTACCGGCCTGAATGTCACTGCGCTGGCTGATGGATCCGTCACCGTGACAGCGGCGCAGACCGTCGGCAACGTGATCGGGTCGGGCAGCCTGCTGACCCTCAAGGACACGGCAGGCGTCGCCCCCGTGGTGACGGTGACCTCGGCACCCGGCATCACCGCAGCCAACCAGGCCTCGTATGTGGTCTCGGGCAGCTGCTCGGCCAACGGTAGCACCGTGGCGGTTCAAGTCGGCGCGGTGGCTGCATCGGCGCCATGCGCTGGCAACAACTGGGCCATCCCCGGCGTGGATGTCAGTAGCTTGCCCGATGGCCTGGTGACCGTGACCGCTGCGCAGACGGTTGGCGCCCTGCAGGGATCGGGCAGCCTGGTGACCAACAAGACCACCGGCGCAGTCCAACCCGTGGTGACCATCACCTCGGCACCCGACATCACGGCAAGCAACCAAGCGGCCTATACCGTCGCGGGCACCTGCTCGGTCAACGGCACCAACGTGGATGTCGAGGTCGGCTCGGTGTCCGCATCGGTGCCCTGCACCAGCAACAGCTGGACGACGGCCGCGTTGAATGTCAGCACTTTGCCCGATGGAACGGTCACCGTGACAGCGGCGCAAACGGTTGGCGGACAGTCCGGGTCGGACAGTGTGGAGGTCAACAAGGCCACGGGTGGAGCCATACCGGTGGTGACCATTACGTCGGCACCTGCCATCACGGCAGCCAATGCGTCGGCGTACTCCGTCTCGGGTACCTGCTCGGTGGGCGGCAGCAACGTGGATGTGGAGGTCGGCTCGGTGTCTGCCACTGCGCTGTGCAATGGCGGCATCTGGGCGACCGAGGGCATGGACGTCAGCGGTCTGGCGGATGGATCGGTTGAGGTGACGGCCACGCAAACGGTGGGTGGCCAGACGGGGGTGGGCAACTTTGTGACCAGCAAGGATGCCGCTGGGGTTGCGCCCGCCGTGGCCATCACCTCGGCTCCTGCGATCACGGCAGCCAACCAGTCGGCCTATACCGTCTCGGGCACCTGCTCGGCCGATGGCGCCAATGTGGATGTGCTGATCGGCGGCCTCGCTGCATCGGCGGTTTGCAACAACGGCATCTGGGCCAGCTCGGCGATCGATGTCAGTGGCTTGGCCAACGGGCCGGTCTCCGTGTCGGCGTCGCTGACGGTGGGTGGCCAGACGGGCAGCGGCGGTTTCACGACCAGCAAGGACGCTGCGGGCGTGGTACCTGTGGTGGCCATTAGCTCGGCACCTGCGATCACCGCATTGAACCAGGGGGCTTACACGGTCTCGGGCACCTGCTCGGCCGATGGCGCCACCGTGACCGTGCTGATCGGCTCCATTGCTGCATCGGCACCGTGCAATGCAGGCATCTGGGCTAGCGCGGGTGTGGATGTCAGTGGCCTGGCCGATGGTGCAGTCACCGTCATGGCGTCGCAGACTGCGGGGGGGCAAACGGGATCGGGTAGCCTGGTGACCACCAAGGATTCGGCAGGAGCTGCCCCTGTGGTCGCGATCACGTCGGCTCCATCGATCACTGCAGCCAACCAGACGGGCTATACCGTCTCGGGCACCTGCTCGGCAGAGGGTGCCAACGTCAGCGTGCTGGTCGGCGCCATCGCTGCATCGGCAGTGTGCAATGGTGGCATCTGGGCGAGCGCGCCCATCGATGTCAGTGGCTTGCCTGATGGACCGGTTTCCGTGACGGTGTCGCAGACTGCGGGTGGTAAGACGGGCACCGGCGGCTTTGTCACCAGCAAGGACGCGGCCGGCGCCGCACCTGCGGTGGCCATCACGTCGGCCCCGGCGATCACGGCAGCCAACCAGACGGGCTATACCGTCTCGGGCACTTGCACGGCCGACGGCAGCAATGTGGCGGTCCTGATTGGCTCGCTGTCTGTTTCGGCTACTTGCAACGGCGGCATCTGGGCGGCTCCGGCTGTGGATGTCAGTGGCTTGCCTGATGGACCGATCACAGTGACCGCTTCGCAGACGGCGGGCGGTCAGACGGGCAGCGGCGGCTTTGTGACCAGCAAGGATTCGGCTGGCACCAAACCATCGGTGGCCATTACGTCGGCCCCGGCGATCACGGCAGCCAACCAGACGGCCTATACCGTCTCGGGCAGCTGCTCGGTCAATGGCAGCAATGTGGTGGTGCTGATCGGCTCGCTGTCGGTTACCGCATCCTGCAATGACGGCACCTGGACCACCGGACCTGTGGACGTCAGTGGCTTGCCCAATGGACCCATCACGGTGACGGTGTCGCAAACGGCAGGTGGCCAGACCGGAACCGGTGGTTTTGTGACCAGCAAGGACTCGGCAGGCACCGTCCCTGTGGTGACCGTGACCTCGGCCCCGGTGATCACCCCGGCCAACCAGACGGCCTATACCGTCTCGGGCAGTTGCTCGGCGGCTGGCACCAACGTGGCCATTCTGGTCGGATCCGTCCCTGCATCGGCACCGTGCAACGCTGGCGCCTGGTCCGCCTCGGGCATTGATGTCAGCAGCTTGCCCGATGGTGCGGTCACGGTGACGGCTGCACAGACGGTGGGCAGCCTGACCGGCTCGGGCAGCCTGGTCACCAGCAAGCAGGGCACGACCGCCTCCGTGACGGTCACTGCGGCGCCGCGTATCAGCAGCGCCAACCAGGCCAGCTATGGTGGCGTCTCCGGCAACTGCAGCGCAGCAGCTGGCGCGGTGACGGTGGCCATCGGCAGCGTCAGCAACACGGTGGCCTGCACGGGTGGCAACTGGACCTTGGGCGCTGTCGATGTGCGCAGCCTGCCCGAGGGCACTGTGGTGGTGACGGCATCGCAGGCAGTCGCTGGCACGGTCATCTCCGGCACGCGCAATACCGTCAAGGACACGACGGCGCCTGCGGTCTCGATCACCACGGCAGCGAACATCGACAATGCGAACCAGGACGCCTACAGCCCTGCAGGTACCTGCAGCACCGGTGACGGTATCGTGACGGTGAGCGTAGGATCCATCCCGGCGACGGCGGCCTGTGCCAGCGGTAGCTGGACAGCGCCTGGCATGCGGGTAGGGGCCCTGCCCAATGGCCAGGTGACGGTGACGGCGTCGCAGACCGATGAGGCCGGCAATACCGGCAGCAGCACGCGCCAAGTCACCAAGAGCTCCGACTCGGGTGGCGAACCGCCCGAGCCGCCTGCCGGCCGGATTGCGGCGCAGAGCGGCACCTGGATCGTCAGCGACGAGCTCAATGGGGAGCCAGGTCGCGGCATGGGCATCGATATCCAGGATGGCGTGCTGTTCATGCAACTCTTCGGCTACCGCCAATCGGGTGAACCCACCTTCTTCACGGCACTGGGTAGCTTGCGGGACAACACCGTGACCGCGCCGCTGTACTACTACGAAGGCGGCCGATTCTTTGGCAGCGAGCAGCGCGATGGCCATGAGGCAGGCAGCCCCGGCAATGTGGTGATCACCTTTACCAGCCGCACCACCGGCACGATCCAGTTCCCGGGCGAGCCAGCCAAAGCCATGCAGCGCTTTGACTACGAAGGCACACCAGCGGGTGTCTTCTCTGACCCGGCCTTTGTCGACCGCTGGGCCATGGTCAAGCGCAACAGCAGCACCCAGCCGGTGCGCAGCTGGTGGGCCGATATCGGCACGAGCGAGCAGGTGGCCATGAGCGAGGACTGGGCGGCGACCGCGATGGACTGGCCTTATCCGCCTGGCGTGGCGACGACGGTGCACGGCTTTGGCGGTACCTTGTCGGGCCAGGTGGTGGCGCAATGCAGCTACGGAGGCAAGGGGCTGGTGTTCCGCTGCTCGGGCAACCGGCGCGGTGCCACCGGCGGCCCGGTGATCGCGATGACGATGCAGCGGGAGGTGGACCAGATCAGCGGCACTCTGCAAGAGGGTGGTGGCGATGTGCGGCGCCTGGTGGGCTTCCGCGTGGGACGCGCAGCCTACAGCTGGCAGGACAACCAGAGTGTGCGCACCAGCTACTACGCGCCAGGCTATGCCCCTGAGTCGGGTACCTGGGTGGTCAGCAGCGAGCTGCGCGGCCTGCCCGGACGCGGTCTGTCGATCGAGCTGCAAAAGCCCATCAACAACGAAGACCATATGTTGTTCATGTCGGTCTACGACTATGAAAGCGACGGCAAAGCCACGTTCCACAGTGTGTTGGGCGCGCATGACGCATCCACCACGCCAGAGCCCCATACGCCCGATCTGTCCACGGTCCAGTACCAGGGTGGGCGCTATTTTGGTGGCCCGGCTGCGATTGCCAGCTTCAAGGCCGATGCCGGTCCGACCAGGGCGATCCACTTCAGCGCGCCATCGGTGGGGACGCTGGCCTTCCCGGGTGAAGATCCGGTGCAGATCGAGCGCTTCTACTACGGCGTGAACAAGGGCTCGGCCCAGTCGCTGCGCGGATCCTGGGTGCTGCTGTCGGAGACGGATGCGATGCCCAGCCGCAGCTTCCGCTTCCAGACGCGCGACGCCAACTCGGTGATCGATACCGAATCGGGCTATGTCTGTGTTGCCCAAGTGCTGCGCCAGTTCAACTTCCACTGCACCGGCCCCTCGGGCTCCCCAGCCTTCCGCTTTGTGGCCGGCTTCTATGGCGCCAGTACCGGCATTGTGGGAGACGCCGAGGATGCACCGGCCATCACCGTGGTGCGGGTGACCGATCCAAACGGTGAGAGAGTGCAGGCAGGCGACTGAGGAGGGGGCACCGCTGGGCCGGCCGGTCCTGAACCGGCTGGGCCTAACCCGGCCGGACCCAGCAGCGGCCTCTGACCCCGCATCACCGGACGCGGGGATGCTGCCTGATCGGCATGACATCTATGCCGGCAGCTAAGAACCTGTTCAAAGTCTCTACGCAGCCGCGTTGGAGTGCAATCGGGATGAGTTCGAAGGGATGGAACGCAGCTTGCACCGGGGTGCAAGCAAGGGCCAGCGCGCAGAAATCGCCCGATTTCACTCCAACCCTTAGGGACCGTGGCTTTGCGGGCGGTCTGCGTCGTTGCAAATCCTCGCAATAGCTGGGCTATTGCTGCCGTATTGCGCCTCGCATCCCATCTCGCAAAGACGCTGTCGCGGCGCGAGGAGACTTTGAACAGGTTCTCAGGCCCACTGTAAGCCGAGGCCTTGATTTGGAGGTGGACGGCGCTGTCAGTGCTGTCAGACAGCGCCGAATCACGCACAGCCTGTGGCCTGCCTGGGGGAGCGCCAGCGACCCTACCCGCCCTCGGTGGCGGGTTTTTTTGTGTGAACGGTTGCCGCTGGATCGCCTTACAGAAAACAGCACTTAACCGCAATTTCTCCTCTGAAAACCTGCGGCCGAGGACGGGGAAATACGGCCAGAAATCGCGGGTTTGGCCAGGTCCTATGCCGCCGCCGATAGGGCAGCCGCCGACCGGCGTTGCTGTAACAGACCATAGGCCAGAACTAGCTGTGCTTATAAGTGAGTTCAATAAATTAATTTACCGTTTACCAAAGATTCGCAGTACCTTCGCCCTTGTGAGTAGTTGTGTCTGTATGAGTAATCAGCGGCACCGGTCCTCGGCCGTCGTTTGGTAGGGTCTGCGTCGACCACACCACATCTGGCGTTCTGGCAAGGTGCAGAAGGAGACGCTATGAACCCGCTTGGTGCACAGAGATCCCTACGCCGTCTGCTGTACGGAGGGCTCGCGAGCATGGCCCTGGTCTGCAGCTCCGCCGCCCTTGCGGCATCCTCAGGCGCCGGGCGGGCCTATGGCCTGCAGGTCACGGCCGATGTGCTCGGGGCCGGGCTGGGAATCCCATTTGCGGATACCGGATCAAAGACTGCACCACCGGATTTCAATACGCCCATGTCGGTTGCCAGTGTCGGGGTGACGGCCGGGGTCAATCTTCTGAGCGTGGGGACGGGCGTCATCAACGCCTCCACCCAAAGCAATCTGGCGCAAAACAGTGTGGTGTCGGACACCTCCGTTGACGGCTTGAACCTGTCGCTGGCGATGCTGTCCCTGGGTGCCAATACCATCAGCTCGCAAGCGCGCATGGCCTGTGTCAACGGCCTGCCTGTGGGCTCGGGTGATGCCCAGATTCTGGGCGGAACGGGTGCGCTCAGCGGCGTCAGTGCTGCGGTCAACGGCCTGGTCAACCTGACCGTTGGTGTGCCGGGCTTGGGCACCGAAGTCGGCGTCAAGCTCTACACCAATGAACAAAGCCAAAGCGGCACTACCATGAGCGTGACGGCGCTGCGCATCGAGTTGGTGGCCAAGGCACTGACCCTTCCCTTGCTCAGTGCGTCCGTCGTCGTGGGCAACTCCACCGCGTCGATGCCCGACTGCAAGCCCACCGTCACGCTCAATCCCCTGCCGGCGATCACCGCCAGCAACCAGTCGTCCCTGCCCATCAGCGGCAGCTGCAGCGCCGGCAGCGGCAATGTGGCCATCAGCTCCAACCCTGCAGGGGTGAGCCAGTCGCTGCCTTGTTCCGCAGGCGGCAGCTATGCCGGTGCAGTCAACGCACAAGGCTTGCCCGATGGCACGGTGACGATCACAGCCACGCAGACGGCCTCCGGGCAAAGCAGCTCGGCGAGCCAGTCGACCAGCAAGAACACGGGCTCGGTGCCGCAGCTGCCGGTGGTGGCTGTCGTTGCGGCGCCCCAGATCACGGCAGCGAACCAGGCCACCTACACGGTGTCGGGCACCTGCTCGGCCAACGGTGAAGCGGTGGCTGTCATGGTGGGCTCCGTGTCCGTATCGGCGCTGTGCGGTGGTGGTGTCTGGTCGGCCTCGGGCATCAACGTAAGCGGCCTGCCCGATGGCGCGGTGACCGTGACGGCTTCGCAAACCGTGGCTGGCCAGACCGGATCGGGCAGCCTGGTGACCGGCAAGGATGCGACCGCCCCTGCGGTGGCGATTACCTCGGCGCCGGTGATCAATGCGGCCAACCAGTCGTCGTACGGCGTGGCGGGCAGCTGCTCTGAAAACGGGGTGGCGGTCACGGTGCGCGTGGGGATGGTGGCCGCTGTGCCGCAGCCTGTCTGCAGCAGCGGAATCTGGTCCACCTCGGGCATGGATGTCAGCGGCCTGCCGGCCGGCGCAGTCACGGTGACGGCGATGCAGACCGATGCCGCGGGCAACACCGGCAATGCCAGCCGCACAACCAGCAAGGACAGCAGCGCAGCCGCCGTCACGGTGGTGGTGGCGCCGCGTATCAATAGCGGCAACCAGGCCAGCTATGGCGGCGTCTCTGGCGCCTGCAGCGCCGCTGGTGGCGCGGTGACGGTGGCCATTGGCAGCATCAGCAACACGGCGGCCTGCACGGGTGGCAACTGGACCTTGAGCGCTGTCGATGTGCGCAGCCTGCCCGAGGGCACGGTGGTGGTGAAGGCCTCGCAGACGGTGGCCGGCACGGTCATCTCCGGCACGCTCAACACCGTCAAGGACACGACGGCGCCTGCGGTCTCGATCAGCACCGCGCCGACCATCGATACCTCGAACCAGAATGCCTACAGCCCAGCGGGCACCTGCACCAGCGGCGACGGCGCGGTCACGGTGAGCGTGGGATCCATCAAGGTGACGGTGGCCTGCGTCAACGGCAGCTGGACGGCGCCTGGCATGCAGGTGGGCGCCCTGCCCAAGGGGCCGGTCACGGTGACGGCGTCGCAGACCGATGAGGCTGGCAATACCGGCAGCAGCAGCCGCGAGGTGACCAAGACCTCGGACCCCAATGGCGAGCTGCCTGCAGGTCTGATTGCAGCCCAGAGCGGCACCTGGATCATCAAGGACGAACTCAATGGGGAGCCGGGTCGCGGCATGGGTATCGACATCCAGGACGGCGTGCTGTTCATGCAGGTCTACAACTACCGTGCCACGGGTGCGCCCACCTTCCACACGGCGCTGGGCAGCTTGCACGACAACACGGTGACCGCGCCGCTCTACTACTACGAAGGCGGGCGCTTCTTTGGCAGCGAGCAGCGCGATGGCCATGAGGCGGGCAGCCCTGGCAATGTGGTGATCACTTTCACCAGCCGCACAACCGGCACGATCCAGTTCCCAGGGGAGCCCACCAAGGTGATGCAGCGCTTTGACTACGAGGGCACGCCAGCGGGCGTCTTCTCCGACCCGGCCTTTGTCGACCGCTGGGCCATGGTCGAGCTCAACAGCAGCAACCAGCCGGTGCGCAGCTGGTGGGCCGATATCGGCACGGGCGAGCAGGTGCCCATGAGCGGCGAATGGGCGGCAGCAGCCATGGCCTGGCCCTATCCCGCCAACGCGGCGACGACCGTTCATGGTTTTGGCGGCACCTTGTCCGGCCATGTGGTGGCGCAGTGCAGCTACAGCGGCGCTGGCCTGGTGTTCAACTGCGCGGGCAACCGCACAGGCGGCGCAGGCAGTGGTGCCGTGGTGTCGCTGACGCTGCAGCGTGGCGTGGACCAGATCAGCGGCTCGCTGCAGGAGGGGGGTGGTGATGCCCGGCGCCTGGTCGGTTTCCGCGTCGCTCGCGCGGCCTACACCGCCCAAAACAACCAGAATGTGCGCACCAGCTACTATGCACCGGGCTATGCTCCTGAATCGGGCACCTGGGTGGTCAGCAGCGAGCTGCGCGGCCTGCCTGGCCGAGGTCTGCCGATCGAGCTGCAAAAGCCTGTGACCAGCGAGGACCATATGCTGTTCATGTCGGTCTATGACTATGAGAGCGATGGCCAGGGCAGCTTCCACAGCCTGCTGGGCGCGCATGATGCCTCCACCACGCCAGCGCCCAATACGCCCGATCTGTCCACGGTGCAGTACCAAGGGGGGCGCTACTTTGGTGGCCCGGCTGCGATTGCCAGCTTCAAGGCCGATGCCGGTCTGACCCGGTCGATCCACTTCACGGCGCCATCGGTGGGAACGCTGGCCTTCCCCGGCGAGCAGCCGGTGCAGATCGAGCGCTTCTACTATGGCGTCAACAAGGCCTCGGCCCAGTCGCTGCGTGGATCCTGGGTGCTGCTGTCGCAAACGGATGCGATGCCCAGCCGCAACTTCCGCTTCCAGACGCGCGACGCCAACTCGGTGATCGATGCGGACTCGGGCTATGTCTGTGTTGCCCAAGTGCTGCGCCAGTTCAACTTCCACTGTACCGGCCCCTCGGGCTCCCCGGCCTTCCGCTTTGTGGCCGGCTTCTATGGCGCCAGCACCGGCATTGTGGGCGATGCCGAGGATGCGCCAGTCATCACCGTGGTGCGGGTGACCGATCCAAACGGCGAGATGGTGCAGGCGGGCGACTGAGGAGGGGAACCGCTGGTCTGGCCGGACCTCAACCGGCTGGACCTCACCCGGCCGGACCTGACCCGGCCGGACCTGACCCGGTGGTAACTCAGCGGCGGCCGCTGACCCCGCAGGGCCAGGCCCGGGCCGGACCTGTTAAAATGCCCCGGCGCCATGCACTACAGAGCAACGGTTTCGCAGAAAAAGCCTGCAAACCGTTGTTTTTTATTGCCTGCGCCACAGACGCGGGCCGGGCATCGCTCATGCATGCTGGCAGCGACGAAGACCGTTTCGCATCCCGGGCTTGTGCCCGCTGGGGTGCGGGGCGTGAGCCAGCAGGCCTCCTGCTGGCTTTTTCTTCGTCTGTGGTCGACAAACCGGGCACAATGTCCGATATTGTGGATATTGCGCCGCTCGGGTGGGTGGCGCATGGAGAGTCGCCAACCTGGCCCCGCATTGGTGGCTGTGCTGGCGCCTTGTGCAGAGCGATGCGGCGTGCCGTGTCATCAGGCGTGGGGTTGGCGAGCGCAAGCGGGCGGCCCCCATTTAGGAAGGTACAGAACATGCCCAGTTACAACCCACCCTTTGAGATCCATGTCCACGGACAAGTGCTGCTGCGTGCCGATGTCGGCTTTGACCAGCTGCAAGAGGCCTTGAAACCGCTGTGGGCCTATGCGGGCGCCAAGTCGCTGGTCGAAGGATCCGAAAGTGCCTACGACGAAGAGCCGGGTATCTTGTTCGAGCCCAAGGACCATGTGCTGCAGATGTGCTGGACGGTGCGCGGCGATGATGATTTTCGCCAGTCGCTGGACGACATGTGCATGAACCTCAACGAGCTGGCCGACCAGGGCGCCGCGATCGAGGTCACCTTCTACGACGCCGAGTTCGACGACGAAGAGCAGGACCGCAGCGCCGAGTCGCGCGATGACTTCATGATGCTGTTTGTGGGCCCGACGCCGGCGGCCATCATGCAGGTGCAGCGCGACATGCTGGTGCAGGATGTGGTGAGCACGATGGAGCGCCACTTCGATGCCGGCGAGCTCGTTGGTGTGGTTGGCGAGATCGACAAGCTGTTCAGCCAGCGCTTTGATGCGCTGGTCGATTCGCTCGAGATCGGCAAGCCGCCACGCGGCACCGGTGGCCCAGGAGGCCCCGGCGGCCATGGGGGTGGCGGACGCCGCCCGCGCCACCTGCACTGAAAATAGCGCTGCGTCCACTGGGCGCGGCATCTCTTTGGAATCCCAAGGCAGCCGCTGTGCTGCCTTTGCTGTTTGCTTGAACCATGTCCAGCCCTGTCTTGCTTCCCTATCTGCAGTCCTACCCCGCCAGCTTGCAGCAGCAGGCGGGCAATCTGCTGCAATCGGGCAAACTGGGCCAGTGGCTGCTGCAGCGCCACCCGCAGCCGCACCAGATGCGCTCGGACAAGGCCTTGCATGCCTATGTGATGGGCCTTAAGGGCGAGCACATGCGCAACAGCGCGGGCCTGGCCAAGGTGGTGTATGACAGCAAGCTGCAGCTGGTCTACCAGGCGCTGGGCATCCATGTGCGCAGCGGCAAAAACCATGGCGGCAAGACGCAGTCGCGCCATGAGATCCGCATTGGCAGCCTGTTCAAGCATGCGCCCGAGGCCTTTTTGCGCATGATTGCCGTGCATGAGCTCGCGCATCTGCGCGAGTCCGACCACAACAAGGCCTTCTACCAGCTGTGCGAGTACATGGAGCCGTCCTACCACCAGCTGGAGCTGGAGGTGCGCCTCTACCTGACCTGGCTCGACCAGGGCGGCCACCGGCTGTGGCAGCTGGGGGCGGATGCGGCGGACAGCGCCGGCTGATCAGTCCGCAGCCTGGCAAAGCTGCGGCGGCAATCCCAGCCACTGCGCAGCGGCGTATTGCAGCGCCGCCAGCTCGCCGGTCGTCGTCAGGCGGCAGGCCTCGTCAGCGCTGGGCGCCTGCGCGGGCTTGCGCAGCATGCCGGTGGCATGCAGCAGGCTGTAGGTGCGGCGGGGCACGGGGGTGGCCGGGTCGATCAGCGCCACCTGGTCGCCCACCAGCGCGCGCAGGGTATCGGCGGCAAAAATATAGTGCGTGCAGCCCAGCACCAGGGTGTCGATCTGGCCGGGTTGTGCGCCAAAGTCGCCCATCGCGGCCAGGTAGGTCTGGCACAGGCCCTGGAT